>NZ_JAMQTI010000019.1:0-124150 GCF_032883055.1 Mycobacterium sp. 29Ha | reverse complement strand
AACGGCGGTCCGATGATGGACCACCCCGGACTTACACAGATGGAATGACACGCCCAACGAAGCCATTCGACGCCGAAGCAGTGGCGCAACGACCCCCATCCGGCTGAGCGGGACGGAGCCGTCAAAGCGAGTGACGGCGAGCCTGATTCGCCTGAAGTGCGAATCCGCGGTTCCGGCGCGCCGCCTGACATGGCACCGCGCAGTTGCGGCATTCACCAGGCGCGCCTGCCGATAGTTCGATCACCGTCGCCATCTCGAAACCCCGCCTCATAGTCGGCGGTCTGCCTCATCGGATCCGTTGCGATTGTTCTGCGCCACGAATCACCGGCACATTGACGGGACGGCGTATCCCCTCCACACATCGTCACATCTGGATCAGACGACCACTCTGCCTCGGTGGTTCCGCGTCTGTGATCAAATGGCCCTCATGGTGGACAAAGGTGGCAGCAAACCAGCACCACGGAGTGGCCGGGAACGGATCCAGAAGCTGGCGCAGGCCGCGCTCAATGCCGACGTCACGGTCGAGCAGGTCGACACCATCCTCGAGGGGTTGAGCGAGACCCTCGTCGACCTCAACAACTCGACCGGCAACCTCGACGCCACGTTGGAACGCTTCAACGACACGATCAACCAGATCAACGAGCTCGCCCCGCGCCTCATCGCGGTGGTGGACCGCATGGAAGGCATCGTCGCCCGCGTCGAGCGCATCGTCGACATCGGCGAATCCGTCATATCGCCGCTCGCCGCCACCGAACAGGTATTCCGCGGCGCGGTCGACAGGGTGCGCAAGACCACCGGCCTCTAGTGTCGGCGAAGCTCCCCGTTCCGCAGCCTCCGCTCGCCGAGGGAGTCGGCCTGCCGTGGGACGTGTCGGTCGACGACGCCGTCGCCGCCATCGCCGCCGCGCGCGCCCGACATGGCGACACCTTCACGGTGCGCAGCGGCAACGACAACTACCTGTTCACGTTCTCCCCCGCCGGCGTCGAATCTTTTTACGGCTTACCCGAAGACAAGGCCAGCAAGGGTGTCGCCGACTACCTGATGCTGCGTCGCAAGCTTCCCGACGAAATCTTCGACGGGCGGCGGGTACTCCCGACCTCGTTGTTCCGCCGCGACGACGTCGCCTCGTACCTCGCGAACCTCGACCACGCCCTGACCCAGACCGTTGCTGAGCTCGGATCCGAAGGCACCGTGGACCTATTCGACCTCACCCGCCGCCTCGGACACCGCATGGGTCTGGCCTCCTGGGCGGGACCTGGTTGCGCAGAGGGACCTTCATTCGAGCGGTTGGTCCGCGCCTTCGAAACCCTGGACGGTTCCGACGCGTTCGTTCATCCCGAGGCGATGGCGGCCGTGGCGGCGTCCGGCAAGCGCGCCGAGCGTGCCGCGCTCGACGACGTCGTCGCTGTCATCGGAAACCTGGCGACATCAACGGATTCCGATGACGACGACCTGTTCGGTCGCATCGAGCGCGCCTGGGCGTCGGAACCCGACGACGTCCGGCTGCGCGGCATCGCGCTCGATGTGGCCCTCATTCACATCGCCTCGATGTCGAACCTGATGGCCGCACTGGGCTGGGCGCTCGCGGACCTGCTCGTACACCCGGCACAGGCTCAGCGCGTCTTCGACGGCGACCAGGATTTCGCGCAGCACTGCGCGCTGGAGAGCACCCGGCTGGCGCAGCGTTCCATCATGTCCCGAGCCGTCCTGGCTCCCGTCGACCTCGACACCGGCGACCAGACGTACCGCGTCCCCGCCGGCTGGACCATTGCCACCCTGCTGCCGCTGCTCAACACCTCGGCCGCGCCGGGTCTGGACACGTGGGACCCCGCGCGCTGGAACCGGTACCGCCTCGTCGACGCGGCGTCGTTGCCGTCGCCGATGCTGGTCACCGCGTTCGGACACGGCAAGCACTCGTGCCCCGCCCAGCCGTTTTCGCTCGCGGCGATGACAACGGCGATGATCCGTCTGTTGAGCACCTACGACATGACGCCATCGTGGCCGAGCTACCCACGTCCGGTACCGGCCCAGATCGGCGGGATCGCACGATCCGCCGATCCCTGCCCGGTGCGCTACGTCAGCCGATGATCAGACGAAATCGGAACCACCGTCGACGTTGACGGTGGCCCCGGTGACATAGCCGTTGCGCCGTGACGCGAGATAGACCGTGATCGACGCAATCTCCTCGGGTAAGCCTGCCCTGCCGAGATCGCACGGCTGGTGAAAGTTGTTGTCGATCCACGTCATCACGTCGGTGGGATCGTTGGCATCGAGTCCGTCCGCGGCCAGGATGTCCTTCAGCACCTCGGTGAAACTCGCCGTGACGATGGTGCCCGGGCACACACAATTGACCAGGATTCCGTCCTTGGCAAGGCTTTTCGACAGGTTCTTGGTGACGCTGCTCAGTGCGGCCTTCGATGCGGTGTAGGCGACGATCCGCGGGTTCTGCCGCTGTATCGAATGCGCCGACAGCGTCACGATCCGGCCCCATTCGGCGGCCCGCAACATCGGCAGCGCGGCCCGGATCGACCGCACCCCCGACATCGTGCCCAGCGCGAACGTCTCCTCCCACTGCGCGTCGTCCATGTCCTCGAAGTAGCCGTCACCCGGCCCGATCGTGTGAACCAGGCTGTTGAGCCGGCCCCACCGCTGGGCGACGGACTCGAAGCCCGCGGAGATCGACGACGCGTCCGCCATGTCGACGCTGATCCCGACGGCATCCGGTGCGCCCGCGTCGCGAAGAATCGACACCGCGTCATCCAGCGCGTCGGCTCCCCGGGCCATCACCGCGACTCTGGCGCCCTCTTCGGCGAACGTCGTCGCGATCGCCAGGCCCATACCCTTGCTGCCGCCCGTCACGACCGCCGTCGACCCCGTCAAACCCAGGTCCATCGAGTCACCTTCCTCACTGCGTCACACCGATTCCGCGCAGGCAGAACCGGAAAATCTGTTCGCGCACCGCATGCTGATCGCAATCGCCGGTCGCCCATTGGCGTTCGGTGCTCGCCCAGATCGCCCCCTGGATCGACAATGCGTCGGCTGCCGGATCAATTCCGGGGAAAAGACCTGCGGCCTTGCCCTTCTCGAGCTGCTCGATGAGCGGCTTCAATATCTCGCCGTAGGCGTCACTGACCAACTCGGGCGCCGCGAACATCTGCGACTGCGCCTCCAGCGACATTTTCCGCAAATCGGACCGGATCCGTTCGTTGAACGCGAGGTCCAACCGGCCATCGATCCACGCCACCACCGCGTCAACCGGGTCCGACGCTCCCGCCATCTTCCGCTTGAGCCTGCGCATCTCGATCTGCGCCATCTGCAGGAACACCGCCGACACCAAGGCGTCCTTCGAGTCGAAGTGCCGATAGAACGCACGTGTGCTCAGCGCGGCACGGTCGAGCACGCGGGCCACGTTGACAGCCGCGATGCCCCCTTCGCGCACGATCTCCGCGGCGGCGTTGACGAGCGCATCCCGCACACCCGGATCGGGATCCAGCTTCTTGCGCCGTCGCTTGATTACCGCGTCCATCAGGCCGTCGCGTCGTAGGTCGCAAGGTAGTCGGCGAACGATTCGTGCACCTGTTCTCGTGTCAGTCCGTAGTCGGCGAGGTCATAGGCGTGCTCACCTCGCGAACCGGGTTGGTGCCCGTCCGCCCATTCCCGGACGCGGTCGCGCGCCTCGTCGCTGAAGGTCAGGCCCAGCCGACCATAGCTGTCAGCCAGCGTGCCGAGCGGGTCGCTGTTCAATTCGGCGAACGAGACATCGACGAACCGGTTGTCTCCGAGCCGCTTTCGGAAGTCCATGGCGCGTCTGACGCCCTCGGTCCAACATTGCAGCTGTTCGGCTCCCAGCTCGTGCGCGTCGTCACGATCACTGCTCCAACTGCGCACGTACTGGATCAGGCTGCACACCGATGCCAGCACCCTCGCCGGATCGCGATGACTCCACAGGAAACTCGCGTTCGGATACGCCTCGACCAGCGCATCGAGGGAGAACATGTGCACCGGCGTCTTGAGATGCCACAGCGTCGGCGGACAGTGCCACTGCAGTAGCTTGAGCACCTGCCGGTGGAAGGTATATGTCTCGCGCATGTCGCACTGCATCAGCCACGCCAGATACCCGGGCACCCGCACCACCCCGTCGAAATGGAAAGTGCGGAAACTCATCCCCATCAAGTCCTGGCATTCGGTCGCGGCCTGCGGCTCCGAGTTCATCATCGTCCGCATGCGCGGAAACATGCTGTCCATCATGGCGATTCCCTCAGCCGCCTGCGCAATCCGCGGATCGTCATGCTGGGTGGCCGCCTCTGGGGGAGGTGTGCATGCCTGCGACTCCCACATCCGCAACGACCTGAACTGCGGATCGCTGGCCACCAGTTGGCTCAAAGCCGTCGTGCCGGTGCGCGGCAACCCGATCACGAACACCGGTCCGCCGATGACCTCGTCGTCGATCTCGGGGTGCTGCTTGTACGTGTCGACGATCCGTAACCTCTGAATGAGGGCGTTGCTGATCGTGGCGTGCTGGATGATCGCGCCCATCTCGTTGAGATCGGCTTCGTTGTTCAGCGCATCGACGGTCCGCTCCAGCCCCTCGCGATAGTAGGTCGAGCCGAAATCGTCGAGGCCGGTGGCTGTTCGCGCGCCGTCTTCCAGGTCGTCCACCGTGAACGTCATGCGGAGAACCTCTCGTGAACCGCGCGCCGGCGCGCCGCGACGATCGCCGACCGCTCCTCGGGACTGACCCTCGCGGTGTCAGTGGGCAACGATCCCGAAATGTCGGCGACCTTGACCACCCGTACGTTCGGCGTGGGCGCGGTCACGGTCCGCACGCAGCGCAGGATCATCGCGCCAGTGCTATGCCCCGCAGTGTCAAGCCAATTCGCGACGCCTGGATCCTGCGAGCTGACGACGACGCGGAGGATCCCGTCGGAGTCGATATTCGCTTGATGCGCGTTGAGGCTGGACTGATGCCGTCCGTAGTGGATGGTCTCCCACCACTGGTTACCGACCGAATAGCTCCAGTACACGCCCTCGGGTGGCTCGACCTCCAGGATCAAGGCCTCATCCGGTTCGAGCTCGTAACGCCCGATGACGGGGCGGTTCTCGGCCGCGGCGCCCATGCTGGATCGATCGATCGGCGGCATGAACCCGTTGACCGGCGGGCCCGCGTTGAAGTCGAGGAAGAACTTGAGGTTGTCGAAGACGAACTCGCCCAGCGCGTAGATCTGCCGTGAGACGGCGACATCGGCCGCGACCACCCGATCCTTCGATGCGACCTCGGCGCCGATGCGCTCGATCTGCAAGACCGATGGCTGTTCCTTGTCCCAATCGTAGAAGAAGTGCCGCACCACCAGGGTGGGATGGTCGCCGTCGAGACGCATCCAGTTGCCCTCGTGCTCGTCGGCGGACAGCACGACTTCGAACTCGCCATCCGCGTCGACCTCGAGGTCATCCACCAAAGTGTTGGCCGTGGATGCGATTCCGTTCATGGTCTGCAGACCGACATAGCGCGCGGTCCCCCGGTTGCCGAAGAGCCGATACGTCTCGCCTTCCCGCAGCGTCGCCCGTAGGTAGAGACAGTCCGGGCACTCCATGCCCCAGGTCAGAATGTCATCAGTACTGGTGCGACTCACCGCCAGCACCGGATCGGGGTCGACCCGCAGCGCCTCGTCGACACCGACGGCCAGCAGGACCATCAGATGCCGCATTCCCGACGCGTAATCGACGCGGTTGCGGTTGACGTCGCTGGATGCGACGAGTTCACCGGCCGCGCCGAGCCGATTCAGCAAGTGTGCCCACGCCTGCGGAAGGTCACCCACGCCACCGTCCTGCCCGGTCAGTGCCGCCTCGGCGATCGAGAACGGTAGCCAGGCCATTGGGTTCGCGTCGCTCACACGTACCTCCAGTTTGCTTAATTGAAAACATGGTTTTCAGTTAAGAGCCCACTGACTGTGACATCTCGAAGCCGGGGTGTCAACGATAGGATCGCCGAATGTTCCGTATAGACGGCATCAACGGCGAGAGCATCGTGGTCGACGGCAACTGGGTCGAGAAGCTGCGGACGAACACGTCGCGCGGCCGCAACCCGGCCGACAAGTACGCCGGAACCGACATCAAGGAGTTCACCCGCCGCAAGAAGATCTTCGGCGGTGAGAAAGAAGAACTGCTGCAGGTGATCGTCAACGTGGGCACGTTCTACTCACTGACGGTCCCCGCCGAGCGGCGGGCCGAGGTCGACGCGCTGATCGCCGCGCTCGAGAAGGCGCGCGACAGCGCCAACTCGTAGCGGGGTCCTAGCCGCTGTTGCGCAGCGCGGTCGCCAGTCCACTCATCGTGAGCAGGATGCCACGCTGGACAAGTTCGTCGTCGTCACCAGAACGGTAGCGGCGCAACAGTTCCACCTGAAGGTGGTTCAGCGGCTCGAGGTACGGAAACCGGTTGAACACCGATCGCGCCAAGGCCGGGTTGTCGGCGAGCAGGTCGTCCTGGCCGGTGATCAGCTTGTGCATCTGGATGGTGCGGGTGTACTCGGCGACGATCTTGTCGAACACCCGCGACCGCAACTGCTCGTCGGCCACCAATTCCGAGTAACGCGCCGCCAGACCCATGTCCGCCTTCGCAAGGACCTGCGCCATATTGGACAACACCGTCCGGAAGAACGGCCAGCGACGGTACAGGTCCTGCAGAACCTCCAACCGTCCGTCGCCCTCGTTGATCCATCCCTCGAACGCGGTTCCAGTGCCATACCAGCCCGGCAGCATCACCCGCGATTGGCTCCAGGCCAGCACCCACGGAATCGCGCGCAGATCCGAGATGGCCGTGGTGGGCTTGCGTGACGTCGGCCTGCTGCCGATGTTGAGCGCACCGATCTCGCTCACCGGCGTCGACTCCTTGAAGTACTCGACGAAACCCGTTGTGTCATGCACCAATTCGGAGTACGACCGCTGGGCGCGGGCGGCCAGTTCGTCGAGGACGTCGTAGGCGGGACCGGCGGCGTCGCCGAGACCCTCGATGTCGAGGAGAGTGGCCTCCAGTGTCGCGGCCAACAGGGTCTCCAGGTTGCGATGCGCAATCTGCGGTTCGGCGTACTTGGCGGCGATCACCTCACCCTGCTCGGTGATCCGCAGCGATCCGTTGACCGCGCCGGGCGGCTGCGCCCGGATGGCGTCGTAGCTGGGCCCGCCGCCGCGCCCGACGGTGCCGCCGCGTCCGTGGAACAACCGCAACCGCATTCCCGTCTTGCGTGCGGACTCCACCAGATCGAGCTCGGCGCGATACAGCGCCCAGTTGGCTGCGAGGTATCCGCCGTCTTTGTTCGAGTCCGAATAGCCGAGCATCACCTCCTGGCTGTCACCACGCACCGACACGATGGCGCGGTACACCGGAAGTTCCAGCGCCTGTTCGAGAATCGACGAGCCGCGCTGTAGGTCGTCGATGGTCTCGAACAACGGGACAATCCCGACGGGTGCATAGGCGTCGGGTCCCGAAACATCGAGTAAACCAACCTCTTTGAGCAGGACCGCAGCTTCGAGCATGTCGGACACCGACTGGCACATCGAGATGATGTAGTTCGGCACGGCCTGCGGCCCGAATACCTTGACGGCGCGAGCCGCCGCCGCGACGATGTCGAGCTCCTTGCGCGCCAGCTCGGAGAGCTCGGCACCGTCGCCGATGAGCGGGCGCCGCGTGGCGACCTCTGCCGCAAGCAGTTCTACGCGCTCGGGTTCGGGCAGCGAACGATAGTCGGAGTGAACGCCCGCCCACTCGAGCAGCTCGGCGATGACTTCCTCGTGCACATCAGAGTTCTGCCGCATGTCCAGCCCGGACAGGTGAAACCCGAAGACGTGCACGGCTTCCCGCAACCGGGCCAACCGATCGTCTGCCAGTACGGCGCTGCCGTTCATCCGCAATGACTCGTCGACGATGTCGAGGTCGGCCAAGAGTTCAGCGGGGGTTTCGTAGGGGTTCAGCCCGAGGTCGAGTTCGTGTTCGGGCTGACGGTCGAGGATCTCGAAAGCCGTCGACGTCAACCGAGCATGGATGACGCGCAGCGCCCGGCGATACGGTTCGTCCAGCCGGGCGGGCTCATGACACTGATCGGCGAGTGTCTCGAGCGCCTCGCTGACCTTGACCAGCCGCGCCGACATCGACAATTCCTCTTCGAGCGCGGTGATCTCGGTGAAGTAATGCTCCAGCGCCGTATAGGCGGCACTGCTGGTCGCCAGACGCACGACCTCTGCGGTGACGTTCGGATTGCCGTCGCGATCGCCGCCGATCCACGATCCGGGACGCAGGAAGGGCTGGCTCAGCAGATCGCTGTCGGGCCAGCGGGCCCTTAAGGCGTTACGCACTTCGGCGTTGACCTGCGGGACGACCTCGAAAAACGCCGCGGGGTAATACCGCAGCCCGGTTTCGATCTCGTCCTGAATCTTCAACCGGGACAACCGGATCAGCGCCGTCTGCCACAGCGTGAGGATGTTGCGGCGCAGCTCACGCTCGATATCACGGCCGTCGTCGGTGTGCTCATGGCCGTTCAATCGCAGCCGCATCAACTGCGTGATGCGGTGTTGCGTGTCGAAAATCGTGCGCCGCCGGGTCTCGGTGGGATGCGCGGTGATGACCGGCGACACCAGCGCTCCGGCCAACGCATCGGTGACCGCCGCCGAATCCAGTCCGGCCAGGTCCAGTTTGGCGTACGTCGCCGCCAGGCTGCTGTCCTGCGGCGGTTCTCCGGCAGCGACGTGGATGAGCCGCCGACGCTCGCGGTGGATGTCCTCGGCGACGTTGGCCAGCAGGGCGAAGTGGGTGAACGCGCGGATCACCGGAATGGCCTGGTGAATATCGATGCCGTCGAACATGGAGCTCAGCTCGGCGCGGTCGATCTCCGAGCGCCGCACCCGGAACGACTCCACGCGGGCGCGTTCGACGAGGTCGAAGACGTCCTCGCCGTTCTGCTCACGGATGGTCTCACCGAGAATCGCACCCAACAATCGGATGTCTTCGCGCATCGGCTCGGTGGCCTCCCGGCCCACTTTGGTGCGCTGCACCGACCCGATGGGTTCTAGTCCGCCGACGTCTGCCATTCCCCCAGTATCAGCGCGGTGCCAACCGAGCGCATGACGAGCCCCAGCGCGGGACTAGCTGTACTTGATCTGCAGCGCGACGCCGACGATCGACACCACCCAGATGCCGACGACGAAGTACGTCAGCCGGTCCAGGTTCTTCTCCACGACCGTCGAGCCGGACAGGCTGGACTGGACGCCGCCGCCGAACAGGGTCGACAGGCCGCCGCCCTTGGCGCGGTGCAGCAACACGAGAAGCACCACGAGCAAGCTGGTGACGATCAGCGTGATCTGCAGAGCTAAAACCATGGCCGACAGCCTACAGGCCGAAAAGGGCCGCTACGGCAAGGGCCCACCAGCAGCGATGGCCGAAAGCGTGGCGAACTGCTCGCCGTCGAGCGACGCCCCACCGACCAGCGCACCGTCGACGTCCTCCTGTGCGACGATCTCGCCGACGTTCTTGGCGTTCACCGATCCGCCGTACAGGATGCGCACACCCGCGGCGAGCTGTGGGGACGACAGCTTGCTCAGCTCGTCGCGGATGGCCTTGCAGACCTCCTGGGCGTCGGCGGCGCTGGCCACCCGGCCGGTGCCGATCGCCCACACCGGCTCGTAGGCGATGACGGCCTGGCCGATCTGCTCTGCTGTGAGACCCGCCACTGAGCCGCGCAGCGATTCGGTGTTGTATTCGACGTGGTTGCCGGCCTCACGGACCTCGAGCTGTTCGCCGATGCAGATGATCGGGGTGATGCCGTGCTTGAACGCGGCGGCTGCCTTGGCAGCGACCAGCGCATCGTCCTCGTGGTGGTAGGTCCGGCGCTCAGAGTGCCCGACGACGACGTAGGTGCAGCCCAGCTTCGCCAGGAAGGCGCCGCTGATCTCGCCTGTGTAGGCCCCTGAATCGTGCTGGGACAGGTCCTGCGCACCGTAGGTGAGGCGCAGCTTGTCGCCGTCGACGAGCGTCTGCACGCTGCGCAAATCGGTGAACGGCGGAATCACCGCGACGTCGACCTTGTCGAAGTACTTGTCCGGCAGCGAGAACGCGATCTTCTGGACCAGCGCTATGGCCTCGAAGTGGTTGAGGTTCATCTTCCAGTTGCCGGCGATCAGCGGCGTACGGCTCATGTCTACGGCCTTTCAGTCGTCGAGCACTTCGATACCCGGGAGCGTCTTGCCCTCAAGGTATTCCAGCGACGCCCCGCCACCGGTCGAAATGTGGGAGAAGCCGTCTTCGGGCAGCCCGAGTTGGCGGACCGCCGCGGCGGAGTCGCCACCGCCCACCACACTGAACGCGCCCTTGCGCGTCGCCCCCACGATCGCCTCGGCGACGCCCTTGGTGCCCGCGGCGAACGCCGGGAACTCGAAGACGCCCATCGGCCCGTTCCAGAAGATGGTCTTGGCGTTCGACAACAACGTGGTGAAGCGCTGTACCGAGCCGGGTCCGATGTCCAGGCCCATCTTGCCGTCCGGAATCTGGTCGGCCGCGACGATCTCCGACGGAGAATCCGCCTTGAACTCGTCGGCTACGACGATGTCGACCGGCACGTGGATCACGTCGCCGTAGTCCTCGAGCAGCTGGCGGCAGGTATCGATCATGCCTTCTTCGAGCAGCGACTTACCCACCGAAACGCCTTGTGACGCAAGGAATGTGAAGCACATACCACCGCCGATGACGATGCTGTCCGCCTTGGTCGCCAGGTTCTCGATGACCGCGAGTTTGTCCGACACCTTCGAGCCGCCGAGCACCACCGCGTACGGCCGCTCGGTCGAGCTGGTCAGCTGTTCGAGCACCTTGATCTCGGTGGCCACCAGCGTGCCCGCGTAATGCGGCAGCAGCGTCGCGACGTCGTACACCGAGGCCTGCTTGCGGTGCACGACACCGAAGCCGTCGGAGACGAACGCACCGGGCGACCCGTCTGCGCCGCTGACGAGTTCGGCGAGCTGCCGTGCGAGCGCACCCCGCTCGTTGTCGTCCTTGCTGGTCTCGCGTGGGTCGAACCGAATGTTCTCCAGCAACAGGATGTCGCCGTCGGTCAGTCCCTCCGCGCGGGCCAGCGCGTCCGTGCCGACTACATCCCCTGCCAGCTGGACGTGCCTACCGAGCTGCTCCCCCAGCGCCTTGGCAACGGGTGCGAGCGAGAACTCCGGCGTCGGACCGTCTTTCGGCCTGCCGAGGTGCGCAGTGACGACGACCTTGGCGCCGGCCTCGGCCAGCGCCCGCAGCGTGGGCACCGACGCGGTGATGCGACCCGGGTCGGCGATGTTGCCGTCGTCGTCGAGGGGGACGTTCAGGTCGGAGCGGACGAGCACGCCCCGGCCCGAAACCCCTTCTGCCAGTAGGTCGGAGAGGATCTTGATAGAAGACTCCGCCATTGCGCTAGAGCGACTTGCCGACCAGTGCGACCAGGTCGACGAGGCGGTTGGAGTAACCCCACTCGTTGTCGTACCAGGACACGGTCTTGGCCTGATTGTCGATCACCTTGGTCAGGCCGGCGTCGAAGATCGAACTGTGCGGGTCGGTGACGATGTCGCTGGACACGATCGGCGCGTCGTAGTACTTCAGGATCCCCTTGAGCGGACCGTCAGCGGCGGCCTTGAACGCCGCGTTGATCTCTTCGGCAGTGGCCGACTTCTTCAGCTCCGCGGTGAGGTCGGTCGCCGAGCCCGTGGGGATCGGCACCCGCAGGGCGTAGCCGTCGAGCTTGCCCTTCAGTTCGGGCAGCACCAGGCCGATGGCCTTCGCGGCGCCGGTCGAGGTGGGCACGATGTTCAGCGCGGCGGCGCGGGCGCGGCGCAGATCCTTGTGCGGGCCGTCCTGCAGGTTCTGGTCCTGGGTGTAGGCGTGGATCGTGGTCATCAGGCCCTTGACGATGCCGAACTCGTCGTTGAGCACCTTGGCCAGCGGCCCGAGGCAGTTCGTGGTGCAGGACGCGTTGGAGATGATGTTCTGGCTGCCGTCGTACTTGTCGTCGTTGACCCCGAGCACGATGGTGATGTCCTCATCACTGGCGGGTGCGGAGATGATGACCTTCTTGGCGCCGGCATCGAGGTGGCCCTGCGCCTTGGCGCGGGCGGTGAAGATGCCGGTCGACTCGACCACGACATCGACACCGAGGTCACCCCAGGGCAGCGCGGCCGGCCCTTCCTTGACCTCCAGGGCCTTGATCTTGGTGCTGCCGATCACGATGGTGTCCTCACCCTCGAGGCTGATCGCCTCGGGGTAGCGACCCAGGATCGAATCGAACTTCAGCAGGTGCGCCAGGCTCGCGTTGTCGGTGAGGTCGTTGACCGCGATGATCTCGACGTCGGTGCTCTTACCCTCGGCCTTCTGCGCCGCCAAGGCCCGATAGAAGTTGCGCCCGATACGGCCGAACCCGTTAACGCCAACCCGGATGGTCACCTGAATCTCCCTTTTTCGCCCTGATACTCAACGGCCAGCCTAGTGGTGTGATTGGCGCCACGCGCGGCCTGGTCAGATTGGTGACGTCGGGCAACGATGCTGGTGACCTAGGTCCCTGCCGTTCGGCACGGGTCGCGGTGATCATGGCCATATCGCCTGCACGACGACAGGCGGAAACCGCGCCGAAGGTAGGCACATGACGGCGACCGAGGGAATTCCCGGCGGCGACACACAGGTGTTGACGCAACCCGTTCAAAACACCCACGCCCGGATGCGCCAAGCGCACTTGGTCGCCGCCGCGCGGCATCGATGTGAAGCCAAAGCACACGATCAGGCCGTGCGGACACACCGCGCCGCCGCAGCGGCGGGTATCGGCGACGTTGCCACGCACCGCCGAGCGGTGCGGGTGTATGAGGCCGCCCGTGACGAGCACCTCCGCGCCGCCGCGTTGGCGGAGCGGATGGCGGGCGACCCATAGCCGGTCGCCATCGTCAGTGCACCGCCAGATTCTGGTCGGCGTACGGATTGCCCAGCCATTTCCCGCGGATGCGCTGCAGTGTGCCGTCCTCCTCCAACTCGGCCTGCGCGACGGTGAGGCGGCCGAGGAGCGTCTGGTCACCGAGCGCGACGGCGATGGCGATGTTCTCGACCGAGATGCCACGTTGCACGACTTCGACGCCGGGTATCGGCTTGACGAGCTCGTTGAGCACGGGCGCGAGCTTCATGAACGCGTCGCATTCACCGGTCGTCAGGTCGGCCAGCGCCGAGCGGATCGAGCCGTAGTCGTAGACGCGGACGGCGGCGGCCTTGCCCTGGGCGACCAGCCGCTCGGCGATGGGTTGGCTGGTGTTGCCCTGTTGTACGCCGATGGTCAGGCCCTCGAGGTCGTCGATGGAGGTGACGTGCGGCAGTCTTCTGGTGTCGACGGCCAGCGACTGTCCGGAGATGAGATACGGCGGGACGAACTGCGCCTTCTTCTCGCGTTCGGGTGTGACGGTGGTGCCGGCGGTGACGCAGTCGTACCTGGCGCCGAGTCCGTCAAAGATGCCGTTGAAGTCGACGCCCTCGTAGGCGATGAATTGGACTGTCGCACCGATCTTCTCGGCAATAGCCGTCATCAGGTCGATGTCTAGCCCGGTGTCGTCCGGCATGCCGTTGAACGGCGGATCGGGAAAGGCCGCACCGACTCTCAGGGTTTCCATGCCGTCACATCCTCCAACTTCCGCCGAACGTGGGTTACCCGCACGCTCCGCGCTTCGAACACGTGCGTCAATCCCACACTCGGCCCACTCATGTTGAACGCTCGAGTGTGGTTCGCAACTCCTCGACCTTTTCGAGGGCGTAGGTGGCGATGGCCGCGGTGGTCATGGACGCGCCTTGACGCGCTAGCGCTTCATACGTGTCGTCGCCGAGCACACTGCGCAGGCGTGTGAGGGTGCTGCGGAACTCTGGAAAGACCACTGCGGTCAGCTCGCTATCCGCGAAACCGGCAATGACGGCCGCATGGTCATGGAGTTGCAGCCGATCCAATATGTTCGCGAGGATCGCGAGTGGGCTCCGAAGCGCAACGATGGCCCCCGAACTGTGATTGATGCGAATCCCCAGCTTCAAATGGTTGAGCGCAGCGACCATGTCGCCTTGGGATGCCTCCAGCCGTCCGATGTTGTTGGCCAGGTACGCCTCATTGGAACGGGCACCGCTTTCGTGTGCGATGACCAACCCGCGCCGCATGCCCTCGAGCGCGGCCTCCGGATCCGCCTCGCGGAAGGCGATGCCGTACGCCAGTAGCGCGAAGGACAGCGCGTAGGGGTTACCGCTGGCCTCGGCGACATCGACGACATCGGGCGCTGCGGCGATCGCCTCATCGACACGACCGGCCAGCGCAAGTGCAAGGACCCGATTCGCCCTGACAATGCCGATCGAGTCCTCGTTGTGCTCGAGATAGGTGTCGTACCAGTTGATGCCACTGTCGACGTCACCAAGAGATACGTACAGGCCACCGAACAAGCCATCCGAACTGAAGGGCACCGCGCGGTGCTCGGACCGCATCGCAATACTGCCGGCATCTGCGTACGCAAGCGCATCCTCGAAACGGCCAGTCAACCAGCAGAGCGCGGCAACGACATACAAGCCCACCAGACGGGGATGGGCAGCGGTGCGCGCGGAGTCTATGAGTTCTTCCGCCCACGCGATGGGCTCTTGATTCTCCAAGGGGTAGGCCAAGATTCCCAGGAAGGTGACGATGGTGGCGGCCGTGTCGAGGTCACCGGTATCGGCTGCCCACCGAAAAGCCGAACGCAGATTGCCCAATTCGGTCATGTACCAGACGTAGGCCTCCCGCTGGCGTGGGCTGTTCCACAGTTCCAGAATGGCGGCTTCGCGACCGGCGAAGTGGCGTGCGTGTGCGTCACGCGCCCGCGCGACGTCGCCGCGGCCCGCGAGCTGTTCGTCGGCGAACTCACGGATCGTCTCGAGCATTGAGAAGCGCGTCCGTCCCGACGAATGTTCGGCCACGATCAGGGATTTGCGCACCAACGCGTCAAGCAGATCCACGATCACGTACCGATCAGCATCCGGTCGTCCCGCTACGGCACACGCGGCGTCGAGATCAAAACCACCGGCGAACACCGAACACCATTCCAGTAGCCGCTTCTCGGGGTCGTCCAGCAAGTTATAGGACCACGCCACCGCGTGGCGCAACGTCTGATGGCGCCCCAGAGCACGCCTGGATCCGACGAGGAGTTTGAGGCGGTGATCGAGATGGTCCCGAACCTCCACCGCAGTCATCGAAGACATGCGCGACGCGGCCAGTTCGATGGCCAACGGAATGCCGTCAAGCCGTCGGCAAATCTCCGCGACAGCATCGGTGTCATCGAGCATTGCCCCTGGCGCCACCCGGTGGGCTCGTTCGCTGAACAGCTCCACGGCTGCGTCGAGATCCAGCGAGCGCACGGGCCATACCTGTTCGACAGCAAGAGCGAGCCCCTCGCGGCTGGTCGCAATGATTCTCACGCTATCGGCGGACCCGAGTATGGCTTCGGCGAGATCCGCGGTCGCGTCGAGCAGGTGTTCACAGTTGTCGAACAGCAGAAGGCGGGACCGGCCCTCGAGCGCGGCAGCTATCGACTCGGTCATGGACAGACCAGGCTGCTGCGTGATGCCGAGAACGCCGGCCACCGCATCCGGCACCGCCTTCTCATCGGTGACGGCGGCCAGTTCGAAATACCAGACCCCGTCGGGAAACCGATCGGACACGCACGCGGCGGCCTCCACCGCTAATCGGGTCTTCCCGACCCCACCGACGCCGGTGAGCGTGACCATCGGCCGAGACTCCAGCGCCGCAACGATTTCGGCGAGGTCGGCATCGCGGCCGACGAAAGCGGTCGACGACCGCGGAAGATTTCCAGGAGTCGGATCGACCGTTCGCAGAGGTGGGAAATCTGTGCGCAATCCGAGGCACTGAACCTGAAACACGTTGAGGGGATTGGGGACGTCGCGCAGTTGTCGTCGTCCCAGATCGGACAACTCCACTCCGCTCAGGAGGCCTGCGGTCGATTCGGCGACCAAGATCTGACCGCCGTGGCCAGCAGCCATCAGCCGCGCTGCGCGATTGAGCACCGTCCCGAAATAGTCGTCATCACGTAACTCGGCTTCCCCGGTAGCGATCCCCATCCGCACCGGCAACTGCAACTCCCGCTGCGCATCGATCGCCGCCCCCACTGCAGACATCGGCGACGAGAACGCCGCAGCCATCCCGTCACCGCTGTGACTGAAGACGTACCCCCCATGGGCATCGATCGTGGTGCGCAGCACCTTGTCATGCGCCGCCAGCGCCGCGCGCATCGCATCCGCGTCCGACTCCCACCGACGGGTCGAACCCTCGATATCGGTGAACAAGAACGTGACCACGCCACTGGGCGGGTCCCCCGCGGGCACCTGCACAGAATCGCACACCAAGTTCGCTGAGTGGCTAGTTACGACACGTTTTCTGCCACCGGTTCACGTGCGATAACTCCACATTCGGCGACGAGCTAGGCGTCTTCGAGCAGATCCGGTGTGACGGCCGACTCGGTGTCGGGAATACCGTCCTGCTTGGCCTTGCGGTCTGCCATGGACAGCAGCCGTCGAATACGGCCCGCCACGGCGTCTTTCGTCATCGGTGGATCGGCGAGCCGGCCCAACTCTTCGAGCGACGCCTGCCGATGCTCGACGCGCAGCTTGCCCGCTGCGGCCAGATGGTCCGGAACGGTGTCGGCGAGGATCTCCAGCGCCCGCTCCACGCGCGCGGCCGCAGCGACCGCCGCCCGCGCCGAGCGCCGTAGATTCGCGTCGTCGAAGTTTGCCAGCCGGTTGGCGGTGGCACGCACCTCGCGGCGCATCCGCCGCTCCTCCCACGTCAACCTGGTGTCCTGGGCACCCATGCGCGTCAGCAATGCGCCGATGGCCTCGCCGTCGCGCACCACCACCCGGTCGGCGCCCCTGACTTCACGGGCCTTCGCGCTGACCCCGAGTCGGCGTGCCGCGCCGACGAGCGCCAGCGCCGCCTCGGGCCCTGGGCAACTGACCTCGAGCGCCGAGGACCGGCCCGGTTCGGTAAGGGATCCGTGCGCCAAAAACGCGCCACGCCAAGCAGCTTCGGCGTCGGCGACGCTACCGCCGACCACTTGTGCGGGAAGGCCACGCACCGGCCGTCCACGCAGATCCAGCAGACCGGTCTGGCGGGCCAGCGCCTCACCGTCCTTGGCGACCCGCAGGACATACCGGGTGCTCTTGCGGATACCGCTCGCCGACAGCACATGCACCACAGCGTTGTAGCCGTACAGGTCGTAGATGTCCTTACGCAGGCGCCGGGCGATGATCCCCAAATCGACCTCGGCCTCGACAACCACCCGGCCGGACACGATGTGCAGTCCACCGGCGAACCGCAGCAGCGATGCCACCTCGGCGCGGCGCGCACTCACCGAATTGACCTGAAGACGGCTGAGCTCGTCTTTGACCTCGGCTGTCATCGCCACGAGTCGTCACCTCTCGGTCCGTTCGCTGTCGGTGTGGGCACGGTCGGCGTTGGAGACGCAGGCGGCGCCGCACCACGCAACCGCACACCCTCCAGAGCCGCGGCCAACCTCGCCGGGTCATGTAAAGGTGTACCAGGTCTGGACACGTCAGCAAACTCCACTTGGGCATCCAAGATTTTCGCGGTTCGGCGCAATTGCTCACGCTCCCGCTCGGTCGGGACACGGCTGGCGTCGACGATGACCTCGTGCATCGTGAAACCCGGCGCGTGCTGCGACAACACATGGATATGACGTTCGGCCGAGAACTCCGCGGTCTCCCCGGGTTCTGCCACCAGGTTCACCACCAGCGCCCGACGTGCGGCCGTCGCCTGCAGCGCCGCCACCAGCTGCGGAACGAGCACGTGCGGGATGACGCTCGTGAACCACGACCCAGGACCGAGCACGACCAGGTCGGCGGCCATGATCGCGTCCACCGCCTGCCTGGTGGCCGGCGGGTCACCCGGTATCAACCGGACCCTGCGCACCTTCCCGACGGTGGTCGCGATCGCCACCTGCCCCCGGATCACCCGGCTCATCCGCGGATCGGATTCCAGGCCCGCCACGTCGGCCTCGATGCTCAGGCCCATCGGGCACATCGGCAGGACCCGGCCGTGGATGCCGAGGACGCGGCCCAGCTCGTCGAGCGCCGCCACCGGATCGGCGAGCACCTCGTTGAGACCCGCGAGCATCAGGTTGCCGATCGGGTGCCCCGCGAGCGCACCGTTGCCACCAAACCGATGCTGCAGGATCGTCGCCCAGAGTCGCCCATGCGGTGTGTCGGATGCCAACGCGGCCAAAGCCATTCGCAGATCACCCGGCGGCACGACATCGAGTTCGCTGCGTAGCCGGCCGGAGGAACCACCGTCGTCGGCGACCGTGACGATCGCGGTGACGTGCGGGGTGAGTCTGCGGGCCGCCGACAGCGTGGCGTAGAGGCCGTGCCCACCTCCGAGGGCAACGATCCGCGGACTCATTCGCGCCCCAAATCCCGGTGCAATACCCGCACCGTGAGGTCGTCACCGCCCTGCAGTCTGGCCGCCAGCGCCTCGGCGATCGCCACGCTGCGATGCTTACCTCCGGTGCAGCCAATAGCAACAGTCATATAGCGCTTACCCTCGCGACGGTATCCGTCGATGACGAAGTCCAGCAGACGATGGTAGGTCTCCAAGAATTCTCCGGCGCCCGGTTGGCCGAGTACGTAGTCGCGGACGGCCGGGTGCTGTCCGCTATGAGGTCGTAGCTCGTCCACCCAATGCGGATTTGGCAAAAAGCGCACATCCATCACCGTATCGGCGTCCATGGGCAACCCGTACTTGTATCCGAAGGACTCGACGGTGACATTGGTGTGAGCGACGGTTTCGCCGCCGAAGGCGCGCTCGATGCTTTCCCGCAACGCGGGAACGGGCAGTGTCGACGTGTCGATGACCAGATCAGCGGCCGCCCGGATGGGCGCGAGCATGGTGCGCTCGGCCGCAATGCCTTCTGCAAGAGTCTGATTCCCCTGCAATGGATGGCTGCGCCGGTTTTGCTCATAGCGGCGGACCAGGATGTCGTCGGACGCTTCGAGAAACAGCACCCGCGGGGTGATGTTGCGGGTGGCCAGGTCCTTGCGGACCCAGTCGAGATCGCCGGTGAACCCGCGGGACCGCACGTCCATGACCACCGCCAGCTGGGTGATCCGCGAGCCCGCCGCCAGTCCAAGCTCTACCATCCGAGCGATCAGCTCGGGCGGTAGATTGTCGGCCACATACCAGCCGAGATCCTCCAGCACCTTGGCCGCCGTACCCCGGCCTGCGCCGGACAGCCCGGTGACCAGTACGACATCGATGCCGGATCCCCCACGTTCGCCGTTGCCGGCGCCATCCTGCAATTCTTTTTGCATGCCCTGATCTGTCATCCGGATGCTCTGCTCTGATCATTGCCGATAACCGGTTCGGGCGCTCCGGAATCGGGCGGGACGCCGAGAGCTTCCAGAACGGCCTTCGCCGTCGCCGCACCGATGCCGGGCACGGCGGTGATCTCCTCGACGCTGGCCTCCTTCAAGCGAGCGACCGATCCGAAATGGGTGACCAGCGCCTTACGACGATGCTCGCCGAGCCCGCGGATCGAATCCAGGGCCGACGCCGTCATCCGCTTCGACCGCTTGCTGCGGTGATAGGTGATCGCGAACCGGTGCGCCTCGTCGCGTACCCGCTGCAGCAGATACAAGCCTTCGCTATTGCGCGGCATGATCAGAGGGTCAGGCTCAGCCGGGACCCACACCTCTTCCAGCCGTTTCGCCAGCCCAATGACGGCGACATCGCTGATACCCAGCTCATCGAGCACCGCCTGCGCGGCGTTGACCTGCGGGGCGCCCCCGTCGACCACGAACAGGTTCGGCGGATAGGCGAATTTGCGCGATTTTCCTTCCAGTGCAAGCTCTGTCGGATGTTGCAGGTCGTGCAAGAGCCGGTGGAAACGTCGCCGGGTTACCTCGGCGATCGACGCGACGTCGTCGGAGCGCCCCTCCCCCGCAGCGCCCCTGATCGCATAGTGGCGATAGTCGGACTTGCGCGGTAGCCCGTCCTCGAACACCACCAGCGAGGCCACGACATCGGTGCCCTGAACGTGGCTGATGTCGACGCACTCGATGCGAAGCGGCGCGTCGGCCAGACCCAGCGATTCCTGAATGCTCTGCAATGCAGCGCTTCTTGCGGTGAAGTCGCCCGCTCGCCGGAGTTTGTGCTGCGTCAGCGCATCCTGCGCGTTGCGTTTGACCGTCTCGGCCAGCGCGCGTTTGTCACCGCGCTGAGGGACCCGCACCGACACCCTCGAGCCGCGCAGCTGTGACAACCACGTCTCGATTTCTTCGGCGTTGTCCGGCAGACACGGGACCAGCACCTGCCGGGGCACCGGCGTCAACGACATATCGGCGGCGCCGTCGAGGTCGGCCTGATCGCCGTAGAACTGCGTCAGGAACTGCTCGACGAGGTACTCAAGGCCGGATTCACCAGGCTCACCGGACTTTTCGACGATCCAACCGCGCTGGCCGCGCACCCGGCCACCCCGCACGTGGAACACCTGCACAGCAGCTTCCAGATCGTCGTCGGCGAAGGCCACCACGTCCGCGTCGGTGCCGTCTCCGAACACCACGGCCTGCTTCTCCATGGCCCGCTTCATCGCGGAAATGTTGTCCCGCAACCGGGCCGCCCGCTCGAAGTCCAGCAGCTCGGCAGCACGGTTCATCTCGTGTTCCATGTCACGGATCAGCCGGTCGGTCTTGCCCGCCAAGAAGTCGCAGAAATTCTCGACGATCTGCCGGTGCGACTCGGCCGTCACCCGCCCGACGCAGGGTGCCGAGCACTTGTCGATGTATCCGAGCAGGCAGGGCCGGTCGATCTGCCTGTGCCGCTTGAAAACTCCCGCCGAACAGGTGCGCGCCGGAAAGACCCGGGTCAGCAGGTCGAGCGTTTCGCGGATCGCCCACGCATGCGAGTAGGGCCCGAAATAGCGAACCCCCTTGCGCCGCGCGCCGCGATAGACCATCAGCCGCGGGTACTCCTCGTTCAGCGTCACGGCGAGCACCGGGTACGACTTGTCATCGCGGTAGCGCACGTTGAACCGCGGATCGAACTCCTTGATCCAGTTGTACTCGAGCTGCAGCGCCTCGACTTCGGTGTTGACCACGGTCCACTCGACGCCGGCCGCCGACGTCACCATCTGGCGGGTGCGCGGCGCCAGGCCGGACAAATCGGCGAAGTACGAGTTCAGCCGGCTCCGCAGACTCTTGGCCTTGCCGACGTAGATCACCCGACCGTGCGGATCCCGGAACCGGTAGACACCCGGCTGGATGGGGATCGACCCGGGAGCGGGTCGGTACGTCGCTGGATCGGGCACGGATTCCAGGTTACTGCCGTCCCCGGACGAGTCCGATGAACTACCGTCGGGTGATGCGGTTTTCGGCGCTGACCAAGGTAATTGCCCCGCTGACCGGCGTCGTCGTGGTGCTTGCCGGATGTGCGGCCGACGAGAACGCGGAGCCCGACGCCGCCGGACCGTGCGCAATCGTCGCCAACGGCACCCCGGCGCCCAAGGCCCCGGCCAGCCCGACCGTCACCACGTCCCGAAATATCTCCACCAATCCCGCAGTCGCGACCGGATACCGCAAGGACATGACCGCCGTCCGGACCAGCACCTACTCCGTGGCCACCGCCAATCCGCTCTCCACCCAAGCCGCATGTGAGGTTCTTCGCGACGGTGGCACGGCCGCCGACGCGCTGGTCGCCGCGCAGGCGGTGCTCGGTCTGGTCGAGCCGCAGTCGTCCGGCCTCGGCGGCGGCGGCTTCCTGCTGTACTACGACGCGGCGGCGGATTCGGTCCAGGCCTACGACGGCCGAGAGGTCGCACCGGCGGCGGCAACGGAGAACTACCTGCGCTGGATCTCCGACACCGACCGCACCGAACCCAAGCCCGACACCCGCGCATCCGGCCGTTCCATCGGCGTGCCGGGCATCGTGCGGCTTATGCAGAAGGTGCACGCCGAGCACGGGAAGACCGGTTGGCGCGACTTGTTCAGCCCTGCGGTCACCCTCGCCGACGACGGCTTCAAGATCAGCACGCGAATGGCGGCCGCCATCGCCGGCGCTGCCTCGCAACTGAAAATGGATCCACCGGCGGCCGAGTACTTCCTGAACCCTGACGGCAGCGCGAAGTCCGAAGGGACAGTCCTGACCAATCCCGCCTACGCAAAGACGTTGGGGGTCATCGCATCTGATCCGCAATCGTTTTACACCGGTGCGATCGCCGGCGATATCGTCGACGCGGTGGCCGACATCTCGGGCGGGCGCACCCCAGGCGTGATGACCCGCGAAGATCTTGCCGGATATGCCGTCAAAATGCGCGAGGCGCTGTGCTCGCCATACCGCGGCAAGGTGATCTGCGGCATGCCACCTCCCTCGTCCGGGGGCATCGCAGTCGCCTCCACGCTGGGCACCCTCGAACACTTCGCCATGGCGGGCCATAAGCCCACGGACATCGATCTCAACGGGGGCAGACCATCCGTGATGGGCGTGCACCTGATCTCCGAGGCGGAGCGGCTAGCCTACGCCGACCGGGACAAGTACGTGGCCGACACCGATTTCGTCCCCCTGCCCGGTGGCACGCCTAATACCTTGATCAACACTGACTACCTCGCGGGCCGCGCGGCACTGATCTCCGAGCAACGTTCGATGGGCACTGCGAAACCAGGAGAATTCGGCCCGCCGACGACCCCGGTTCCGCCACCCCCGGAGCACGGAACGAGTCAGATCAGCATCATCGACGCGCGCGGAAACGCCGCATCGATGACCACGACGATCGAGTCGTCGTTCGGCTCATTCCACATGGTGGACGGCTTCATCCTCAACAACCAACTCACCGACTTCTCGGCCGAACCCACCGGACCCGACGGCGCTCCGGTCGCCAACCGAATCCAGCCCGGTAAGCGACCGCGCAGCTCGATGGCGCCCACGTTGGTCTTCGACGCGGCAGACCAGCCCGGAACGCGAGGTCCCCTGTACGCGACACTCGGATCGCCGGGCGGCTCGGTCATCATCCAGTTTGTCGTGAAAACCATTGTGGGAATGGTGGATTGGGGCCTGGACCCGCAGCAGGCGGTGTCCATGGTCGACTTCGGCGCGGCCAACACTCCGAAGACCAACGTCGGCGGCGAGCATCCCGTCATCGACACATCCGACAACGGCGACCACGACCCGCTCGTGATCGGTTTGCGTAAACTCGGACATCAGGTCGACCTGGCCGATCAGACGAGCGGATTGTCCGCGATCATCCGTGACAACGACGGTTTCATCGGTGGCGCTGATCCTCGCCGTGAGGGGCTGGTGATGGGCGACACCGGATGACCGCGAAGGTCATCCGTTTCGCCGAGTCCGATTGGAGGGTGTTCGCCGCGATTCGGTTGCGGGCTCTGATCGACGCGCTCGGAGAGCGGGATCCGCAATACCAAAAGGAAGCCGGGTTCACCGCGGCGCAGTGGCGGCGACGGCTACGCAACCACGCGCAATTCGCGACGCTCGTCGACGGTCGCCCCGTCGGGTTGATTGCCGCACAGCAGGAGAATCCGGACTCGGTGTATCTCTATTCGCTGTGGTTGGACCCGATCGTTCGTGGTCGGGGGCTGGCACGCCCGCTGGTGGCCGCTGCGGTGGACTGGGCTCGCAGCGAAGGCGTCCAGACCATCACGCTGCGGGTGGCATCCGGCAATCTGGCGGCGCGGGCCGTTTACGAGAGCCTGGGTTTCAGGTTTGCCGCCGTGTCGGACAACGCGAAACCCCGAGACGAAGTCGCGATGACGCTCAGCGTGAGTTGATGCCCTTGTAGCGTGCGAGCAGTCCACGAACGGTCTCCATCGCCTCGACTGCCCGTTCTTTGTCGACCGCCTGAATCGCCAGCACCGGAACGTACTCATCGTCTGGCAGATCCACCCGAGCCCAACGAGCGCCGGGATGGAAGGACACGTCGACGACGTCCGACCATCCAATGAGTCGATAGGTCAACAGGTTCCGCACCGCAATCCCCTGTGCACCGACTCGGACCCGCGGACGCGCGAACATCAGCACGAGCGCAGCGATGACGACACCGAGCAGGGCGATCGCCACCTGATCGGCGGTCTGGAAGATCACACCCGTCGACGCGATCTTCAGCAGTGCTCCGACGGTGACGTGCGCCGCCAGGATGAGCGCTGCTGCGCCGTACGCGAAATACGGTGTCAGATGAGGCCGTATCTCGACGTCCCAGTCGCTCATGATCGCGGCCGCCGCAGGTCGCGCAGCGTCATCGCGGTGGATATCGCCGCCGCCGCCGCCTGCGCACCCTTGTCCTCGGCCGAACCGGGCAGCCCGGCGCGATCCAGTGCCTGCTCCTCGGTGTCGGTGGTGAGCACGCCGTTGGCCACGGGGGTCGAAGCATCCAACGACACCCGGGTCAGACCCTGCGTAACTGCGTCGCAGACATAGTCGAAGTGCGGTGTTTGCCCGCGGATCACCACGCCCAGCGCTACCACGGCATCGTGAGTGGCAGCCAATGCCTGTGCGACGACGGGGATTTCGATGGCACCCAGAACGCGTACGACCGTCGGGTCGCTGATCCCGGCATCTGTGGCGACCTTGCGCGCACCGTCGAGCAGCGCGTCGCAGATCGTTCCATGCCACGTGCTGGCGACGATGGCAAGTGTCAGATCCGAGGCGTCGAGCTGAGGCAGATCGGGAACGCCTGCGCCTCCACTCAATTCAGGACTCCGTCCCGGCCGCTCACAGGGCTCCGCCGAGATCGCGCTCGGTTGGGGTGCGATCACGATCACCCAGCAGGTACACACCCTCTTCGTACGAGTCCATGGTCACGGCCTCGTGGTACTCATCCAAACCGATGAGGTCGTGGCCCATCCGGTCGCGTTTGGTCATCAAATAGCGGATGTTCTCCGCGTTGGCGCGGACTGGAAGCGGAACACGCTCGATGATGTGCAGCCCGTAGCCGTCGAGGCCGACACGCTTGGCCGGGTTGTTGGTCAGCAGCCGCATCGACCGGACCCCGAGGTCGACGAGAATCTGTGCGCCGATGCCGTAGTCGCGCGCGTCCGCAGGCAGGCCGAGTTTCAGGTTGGCGTCGACGGTGTCCTCGCCGGCGTCCTGCAGCTGGTAGGCCTGCAACTTGTGCATCAGGCCGATGCCGCGGCCTTCGTGACCGCGCATGTACAGCACGATGCCGCGACCTTCGCGAGCCACCATCGCCAGCGCGGCGTCCAGCTGCGGACCGCAATCGCAGCGCCGCGACCCGAACACGTCGCCGGTCAGGCATTCCGAGTGCACCCGGACGAGGACGTCGTGCCCGTCACCGTGCGGTCCGGCGATGTCGCCGCGCACCAGCGCCACGTGCTCGACGTCTTCGTAGATGCTGCTGTATCCGACCGCGCGGAATTCGCCGTGTCGCGTCGGGATGCGTGCCTCGGCGATGCGCTCGATGTGCTTCTCGTGCTTGCGACGCCACTCGATGAGGTCAGCGATCGAGATGAGCGCCAAGTCGTGCTCGTCGGCGAAGACCCGTAGCTCATCGGTCTGCGCCATGGCGCCTTCGTCCTTTTGGCTGACGATCTCGCAGATCGCCCCGGCGGGCTGCAGACCGGCGAGCCGGGCCAGGTCGACGGCGGCCTCGGTGTGACCTGGACGGCGCAGCACGCCACCGTCTTTCGCGCGTAGCGGCACGACGTGGCCGGGCCGGGTGAAGTCGTCGGCAATACTGGTGGGATCGGCGAGCAACCGCATGGTGGTCGCCCGGTCTGAAGCCGAAATACCGGTTCCGACACCCTTTTTCGCGTCGACGGTCACCGTGTACGCGGTGCCGTGCTTGTCTTGATTGACCGCGAACATGGGCAGCAGGCCCAGCTTGTCGCAGACCGCACCATCGAGCGGGACGCACAGATAGCCGGACGTATAGCGCACCATGAAGGCCACCAGCTCGGGGGTCGCCTTCTCGGCGGCGAAAATCAGATCGCCCTCGTTCTCGCGATCCTCATCGTCGATGACCACCACGGCCTTGCCCGCGGCGATGTCGGCGACCGCCCGCTCCACGGTGTCAAGCCTCGTCACCACATCAGTATGAACCACCCGGGCCGAAGTCTTATTCTCGCGCCCCTGACCTGGGTTTTCGGTTAATCTCCCGAGGCTTCGATCGAGCCGTCTCTGGCATCCAACAGCCGCTCGACATATTTGGCGATGATGTCGACCTCGAGGTTGACCGAGGTGCCGACGCCGGCCCGTCCCAACGTCGTCAGCTCGAGCGTCGTCGGAATGAGCGAGATCTCGAACCAGTCGTGTCCGACGGCGGAGACGGTCAGCGACACACCGTCGACGGTGATGGAGCCCTTCTCGACCACATATCTACTGAGGGCCATCGGCAGTGCGATCCGCACCACCTCCCAATGCTGCGCGGGGGTGCGCGCGATGACGTGACCGGTTCCGTCTACGTGGCCCTGCACGATATGACCCCCGAGGCGGCTGTTGACCGCTGCCGCGCGCTCCAGATTCACCCGGCTCCCCACGCCGACACCGCGCAGGCTGGATCTGTTCAGCGTCTCGCCCATGACATCGGCGGTGAACGCACCGTCGGAACGCACCTCGACCACGGTGAGGCATACACCGTTCACCGCAATCGAGTCACCGTGGCCGGCATCTGAGGTGACGATGGGCCCGCGGATGGCGAACCTCGCGGAGTCGCCCAGGTCTTCCTTGCCGACGATTTCGCCCATTTCTTCGACGATTCCGGTGAACACGCCGCCAGACTAATCCCCCATACAAGAAAGTCCAGCTCATCGGCTACTTCTCCGCTCCCGCGCGCGCCCGGCTAAAGGTTGCTGATGCCCCCACCCACTACGATGCAGTCATGCCGACCCGCCTCTTGGCGATCTTCGCCGCGCTTTTCACTTCCGTCGCTCTGCTCGCAGGGTGCTCAAGCTCCGAGGACAACTCGAACCTGCCCGACGCCGCGACGCTGCTGCAGCAGTCCGCCGAGACCACCAAGAGCCAGACCAGCGCGCACCTGCTGCTGACGGTGCAAGGCGAGATCGCGGCTCTTCCGATCGAGTCGCTCGAAGGCGATCTGACCCTCAAGCCCGCCGTCGCCGCGGAGGGCAAGGCCAACCTCTCGTTCCTGGGCACCCGCCTCGAGGGCGTCGGCTTCGTCGTCCTCGACGGCACCTTGTACGCCGCCATCACGGCCGGCACCTACCAGGACTTCGGGCCGGCCGCCGATATATACGACGTCTCGGCGCTCCTGTCGCCTGAGAAGGGTGTGGGCAACGTCATATCCAATTTCTCCGACCCCAAGGCCGAGGGCCGCGAGACCATCAACGGCGTAAAGACGGTCCGCGTGACCGGAAAGATCAGCGTCGATGCCGTGAACGCGATCGCGCCACAGCTCGCGGTGACAGAGCCGGTGCCCGGCACGGCGTGGATTGCCGAAGAAGGCGATCACGAACTGGTCCAGGTCAAGATGGAGCCCGCCCAGGGCCAAGCCGTCACGATCGCGATCTCGGACTGGGGTAAGCCGGTCACCGTCAACAAGCCGACGGTCTGATGCAGGCTTCGACCGAAACCGCGCAGCCGGAGACCGCCGGTCGGCGCATCGCGATCAGCGCAGGCAGCCTTGCCGTGCTGCTCGGTGCTCTCGACACCTATGTCGTGATCACGATCATTCGCGACATCATGAACGATGTCGGCATCGCGGTGAACCAGATCCAGCGGGTCACTCCGATCGTCACCGTGTACCTGCTCGGCTACATCGCGGCGATGCCACTGCTGGGCCGCGCGTCGGACCGGTTCGGTCGAAAGATGTTGTTGCAGGTCAGCCTCGCCGGTTTCGCCGTCGGCTCGGTGGTCACGGCGATGTCGACGGATCTCGACATTCTCGTCATCGGGCGGTTGATCCAGGGCATTGCCAGCGGTGCGCTGCTCCCGGTCACGCTGGCGCTCGCCGCCGACCTGTGGTCGAGCCGCAAACGTGCCGCGGTGCTCGGAGGTGTCGGCGCTGCCCAGGAACTCGGCAGTGTGCTCGGACCCATCTACGGCATCCTGCTGCTCTGGGCGTTCGGCCATTGGCAGTCGGTGTTCTGGGTCAATGTGCCGCTCGCGATCATCGCCATGGTGATGATCCACTTCAGCCTGCCTGCTCGTCAGAAACCCGAGAATCCAGAGAAGGTCGACGTCGTCGGCGGTCTGCTGCTCGCGTTGACCCTGGGCCTGGCGACCTGGGGCCTCTACAACCCCGCCCCGGACGGCAAAGAGGTATTACCGCGCAACGGTGTCATTTTGCTCATCGGCGCTCTGATCGCGGCCGTGGCGTTCTTCGTGTGGGAGCGGTTCGCCAAGACCCGGCTGATCGAGCCCGCAGGCGTGCACTTCCGGCCGTTCCTCGCGGCGCTGGGCGCGTCCCTGGTCGCGGGCGCCGCCCTGATGGTGACGCTCGTCAACGTCGAGCTGTTCGGTCAGGGAGTGCTGGACAAGGACCAGATCGAGGCCGCCCTGCTGCTGCTGCGGTTCCTCGTCGCGCTGCCGATCGGGGCTCTGCTCGGCGGCTGGATCGCCACCAAGGTCGGCGACCGGATCGTCGCGTGCGCCGGACTGTTGATTGCCGCAGGCGGTTACTACCTGGTCTCTGGTTGGCCCGCGGACGTGCTTTCGGCCCGCCATGACCTCGGCTTCATCTCGTTGCCGATGCTGGATACCGACCTCGCGATCGCCGGTCTGGGATTGGGTCTGGTCATCGGCCCGCTGACGTCGGCGACGTTACGTGTGGTACCCGCCGCCCAGCACGGCATCGCCTCGGCGGCCGTCGTGGTTGCCCGCATGATCGGCATGCTGATCGGCGTTGCGGCGCTGTCCGCATGGGGCCTGTACAAGTTCAACCAGTACCTGCAGGAGCGTCTCGCGGCACTGCCGCCCGCGGACGCCGACTCCCCCGGTGGGCTGATAGTGGCCGCTACCGCGCGGGTGAGCGAGGCATCACGTCAGGCCTACGTCCTGCAGTACGGCGAGATCTTCAGGATCACCTGCATGGTGTGCATCGTCGGGGCGGCCATCGCCCTGCTGATCAGCGGTCGTGACGAGCACGCTGACGAGCCCGAACCCGTCGAAGACGTCCCGAAGCGGGTGCGGGCCGGTTCACCGGCCGACGACAACCCGACTCAGGCATTCGAGACGCCGACACACCGCATTTCGAGTCAGTCTGCGGATGAGACGGCCCGCCTGGAACAACCGCGGGGCCACCGCCGGGCCGATTGATTCCGGTCAGCAGCGCTCGAGTCCCCGGCCCATCAGGGTGTGCTCGGGTACTGATTGCGGCTCATCGACCGACAGGCCCTTGATCGCGTCCCAGATCAACCCCTTGAGGTTGCGGGGATCCATTGTCCGATCATTGAGCCAGTCCTGCAATGCAGTCATGCTCGCCGTCCTTCGTTCGTGCTCACCCGCGCAGCTCGTCGGTGAAAGCGCGATATCCGGCAGAAAACGCAGCCGGACCAAAATGGCCAGCTCTGGTACGAGTGTACCGACCTGAACGGCCCTGTTTGTTGCTCACCACGCCGGGTATGCGTGAAAAAGCGACGATCAAAGGACAAAAATTCATGGCAACTTCACTGAATGGCAAGACTATTGCGTTCCTGGTCGCGCCCGAAGGCGTTGAGCAGGTCGAGTTGACGGAACCGTGGAAGGCGGTGGAACAGGCGGGCGGGACACCTGAACTCGTGTCGACCGAAGTCGGCAAGGTCCAAGGCTTCAACCATTTGACTCCGGCCGACACGTTCGAGGCGGACAAGGCGGTGGGCAGCGTGTCCGCATCCGACTACGCCGCGCTGGTCCTGCCCGGCGGTGTCGCCAATCCCGACTTCCTACGCACGAACAGCGACGCCGTCGCCTTCGCCAAGGGCTTCTTCGACGAAGGGAAACCCGTCGCGGTCATCTGCCACGGGCCATGGACGCTCGTCGAGGCCAATGTGGTGCGCGGCCGCACGATCACCTCGTGGCCCAGCGTCAAAACGGATCTGGTCAACGCCGGCGCAAATTGGGTCGACGATGAAGTCGTCGAATGCTCGCGCGGCCCAAACACATTGGTTTCGAGTCGCAAACCCGATGACCTACCCGCCTTCTGCAAGTCGTTGGTCGGGGTCATTTCGAAGGTCACATCGTAGCCAAACCCGACCCGCGGACGCGCAACCGTCGGTAACGTCGCCAGCATGCTGATGGCCGCGCTGCGCGACATGCAGTGGCGACGACGGCGATTCGTCATCGCGATCCTGTCCACCGCGATCATCTTCGCGATGACACTCGTTCTCACCGGTCTAGCCAACGGGTTCCGCGTGGAGGCCGACAAAACCGTCGATTCTCTCGGCGTCGACCTCTTCATCGTCAAGGCCGGTGCGTCAGGTCCATTCGTCGGAGCGACGCCGTATGCGCCGGTGGAACTGCGCAGGATCGCGAACGCGCCCGGCGTGGAGGCGGCCGCTCCCCTCGCCTACGCAGGCGGAACGGCCACACTCGATGGTTCGACGCGCAACGTGGACATCTTCGGGGCGCCGGAGAACGGTCCGGGCATGCCCGCGGTCTCGGAGGGCCGGCCGCCGTCGGCACGGTACGAAGTGGCGGTTTCGTCCACGCTCGGCAAGGCCATCGGCGACGAGGTCGAAATCGCCTCGCACAAGCTGCGCATCGTCGGCATCGTGGAAAACTCCACCGCGCTGGCGAATCTGCCCAACGTGTTCCTCACCACCGAGGGCGCGCAACAACTGGTGTACGCAGGCGAACCCCTCGTCGCATCGATCGGCGTGCGCGGCGGCCTCGACGAGGCGCCCCCCGGATACCGTGCCATCGACCGCAACGGTGCCGTCGAGGATCTGCTGCGGCCGCTTAAGGTGGCCGTCAACTCGATCACGATCGTCGCTGTGCTGCTCTGGGTGGTCGCCGCCCTCGTCGTGGGCTCGGTGATCTATCTATCAGCGCTCGAACGTCTCCGAGACTTTGCGGTGTTCAAGGCGATTGGAGTGCCCACCAAAGCCATCGCCGCCGGGCTCGCGATGCAAGCGATCATCGTGGCGTTGCTCGCCGCCCTTGTCGGCGCCGGACTTTCCATGTTGCTCGGGCCGCTGTTCCCGATGCAGGTCATTGTTCCCGCCGAGGCGTTCATCGCGCTGCCCGCCATCGCGATCGTCATCGGATTGATCGCTAGCGCAACTGGTTTGCACCGTGCCGTTTCGGTCGATCCCGCCCTCGCGTTCGGGGGTCCCTGACATCGTGGGCGATCTCAGTATTCAGAACCTGGTGGTCGAATACGCCAGCGGCGCCGACACCGTGCGCCCCATCGACGGCTTCAACCTCGATGTGTCTGCCGGCTCACTCGTGATCCTGATGGGCCCGAGCGGGTGCGGAAAGACGACACTCCTGTCGTGCCTCGGCGGCATCTTGAAGCCGAGTTCAGGCGCCATCAAGTTCGGTGACGTCGACGTGACATCGCTTGAGGGTCATGAGCTTTCGAATTACCGTCGCGAAACCGTGGGCATCGTGTTTCAGGCGTTCAACCTCGTGCCCAGCCTCACCGCGCTCGAGAACGTCATGGTGCCGCTGCTCGCGGCGGGCCAACCGCGCCGCGCGGCCCGCAAGCGCGCCGGGCAACTGCTCGCACGCGTCGGACTCGAGGAGCGAATGTCCCACCGGCCGGGCGATCTCAGCGGCGGTCAACAGCAGCGGGTGGCGGTCGCGCGGGCGATTGCACTCGATCCGCCGCTGATACTGGCCGACGAACCCACCGCGCACCTGGATTTCATCCAGGTGGAGGAGGTTCTGCGACTCATCCGCGAACTCGCGAGCGGTGACCGGATGGTCGTCGTCGCGACCCACGACAGCCGGATTCTGCCGTTGGCCGATCGTGTCGTCGAGCTCGTTCCCGATTTCGCGTCGACGGACCGCGCTCCCGACACCGTCGAGTTGGAGGCCGGAGATGTGCTGTTCGAGCAGGGCACGATGGGCGAACTGATCTACGTCGTCGCGGAGGGCGAGCTCGAGATCGTCCGCGAATTGGCCAGCGGCGGTGAAGAATTACAGAAACTGGCCAAGCGGGGCGACTATCTCGGCGAGATCGGTCCGGTGTTCCACCTCCCCCGCTCGGCGACTGTGCGCGCTCGGACCGACGCGACCGTCATCGGCTATACCGTGCGGGCGTTCCGGGAGCGCCTTGGCATTGGCGGTGTGCGCGATCTGATCGAGCACCGGCCACTGAGCACCGATCCCGATTCCGAACCCGAATCCGATCCGGACCCCGAACCCGAATCCGACTAGTTCGGCACCAGGCTGAGCAACACGTCGGGCCCGATCGACTCGACACCGTCGAACCGCCAGCGCTGCGCATGCGCGATCGACAGCACGCCGACATCATCGATCGCGGTGATCGGGCCGCCCAAGAGGATGGGGCCGATGTAGGCCAGGATGCGGTTGATAACGCCGGCGCGGAGAAACGCGCCCGCCAGCGTCGGTCCGCCCTCGAGCAGCACATCGGTCCGGTCCGAGAGCGCCTTGATGACCTCGTGCGGATCTCGGGTCCTGATCACCATCGTCCGCGAGTCGTCGTTCAGAACCTTTGCCTCAGAGGAAATTTCGCGCTCCCCAACCACCACCCGCAACGGCTGGCGTTCCGCCAGAGAGCCATCCGGCAGCCGCGCGGTCAGCAGCGGGTCGTCCACGAACACCGTGCCGGTACCGACGAGCACCGCGTCGGCCACGGCGCGCCTGCGGTGCACGTCGGCGCGCGCCGCCTCACTGGTGATCCACTGACTGGAGCCGTCCGCCGCGGCACTTCGACCGTCGACACTCGTCGCGAATTTCCATGTCACATGCGGCTGCCCGGTCCGCTGTTTGTGCAACCACTCCCGCAGCGGTCCACCGGCAACCTGATCAGCCAGCACGCCGGCGGTTACCTCGAGTCCGATGTCAGCCAGCCGCGACGCCCCGCCCGCCGCTACCGGGTTCGGATCCGCGACGGCGTAGGCCACCGCCGAAACACCGGCCGCGACAAGCGCATCCACGCAGGGCGGAGTGTGGCCATGGTGATTGCACGGTTCCAGCGTCACCACCGCCGTGCCGCCGACGGCGCGCTCCCCCGCTCTGCGCAGCGCCAGCACCTCGGCATGCGGGCCTCCCGGCGGCTCGGTCGCCCCGACGCCGGCGACGTCGTTGTCGCTGTCCAGGATCACCGCGCCCACGGGCGGATTGGGATATGTCGCACCCTTGACCCGGTCGGACTGTTCGATCGCCAGCCGCATCGCGGCCTCGAGGTTCATAGCTGAAGATGCGGGGATGCGTCTGCCGCCCGGCGCCGCAACGACTCCACAGCGACGGCGGGGTCCGCCGCGCTGTAGACCGCCGAGCCGGCCACGAAGCAGTCCACTCCGGCCAGCGCCGCCTCTTCGATGGTGTCGGCGTTGATGCCGCCGTCGATCTCGACCACGATCGTCAGCTCCCCCGCGTCGACGAGTCGGCGGATGGTCCCGACTTTCGGCAGCACCTCGGGGATGAACTTCTGGCCACCGAATCCTGGCTCGACAGACATGATCAGCACGGTGTCGAACTCGCGCAGGATCTCGAGGTACGGCTCGATAGGCGTGCCGGGTTTGACGGAAAGTCCGGCCTTGGCCCCCGCGGCGCGAATGTCGCGCGCCACGCCGACGGGGTTGTCGGTCGCCTCGGCGTGAAACGTCACGTTGTAGGCACCCGCCTCCGCGTACGGCGGCGCCCAACGCTCGGGGTTCTCGATCATCAGGTGGCAGTCCATCGGGATGTCGGTTCGCTTGAGCAGGGCTTCGACGACCGGCAACCCGATGGTCAGGTTCGGCACGAAGTGGTTGTCCATCACGTCGACGTGCAGCCAGTCCGCACCGGCCACTGCGGCGGCCTCGTCGCCCAGCTCGGCGAAGTCGGCGGCCAGAATCGACGGCGCGATCAGCGGCTTCGGCATGGCCTCACCCTACTTTGAGCGCCGCGGCGAACATCGCATCGGTGCCATGCCGGTGCGGCCACAACTGCACGTGGGGACCGTCACCGAGGCCGTCGACCGGATCGAACAGCGGCCGGGTGTCCAGCGCCGTCACAGGGTGGCGACGCAGCGCGTCCGCGACGACGCCCACGGTCTCGGCGAGATGCGGCGAGCAGGTGGCATACAACACCACACCGCCCGGCCGGGTGAGCCGGATCGCCGAGGCCAACAGCTCGCGTTGCAGTTTGGCCAGCTGCGGGACATCGCCGGGCATCCGACGCCAGCGCGCCTCGGGCCTGCGCCGCAGCGCCCCCAGCCCGGTGCAGGGTGCATCGACCAGCACCCGATCGAAGCCGGGATCCAGCCCCGGATCCCGGCCGTCGACGCGAAGCACATCGACCGGCAGCCCCTTGGTGTTCTGCTCGACGAGTTCGGCGCGGCGTTCGGCCGGTTCGATCGCGGTCACCCGGCCGCCGTCGGCAAGCGCCGCCAGCAGCGCCGTCTTGCCGCCGGGCCCGGAACACAAGTCCAGCCAGCGTCCGGTGTCCGGGCCGTCCAGCTCGGCACGTGTCAGGGCGAGGGCCACCAGTTGGCTGCCCTCGTCCTGAACGAGCGCGGCGCCGTCTCGGATCGCGGCGAGCCGGCCTGGATCGCCGCCCGGTAGGTACACCGCATACGGCGAGTAGCGGCCGACGGTGCCGTCGACCTGCTCGGCCAGCTGTGCGGCGGTCAGCACATCGGGGCGTGCGGCCAGATGGACGACAGGCCGTTCGTCATCGCTGCTCAACAGTGTGTTCAGCTGTCCGGCGTCGGCGCCGAGCGCGTCGGCGAAGGCCTGCGCGATCCAGCGGGGATGCGCGTGCACGAATGCCGCATGACCGATGGGATCGGTGGTGGCTTCGGGGGCCAGCTCGCTCACCCAGCTCGCCTCGTCGCGGCCCGCGATCGTGCGCAGCACACCGTTGACGAAACCTGCTCGTGCTGAATCGAATTCGATACCAGCCTGTTCGACCGCGGTCGACACCGCCGCGTGCGGTTCGACGCGGGTTCGCATGAGCTGGTAGGTGCCTAGGCGAAGCAGATCCAGCAACACCGGATCGATATTGTCCGGGGAACGTCCCGCTGCCGCAGCGATGATCGCGTCGAGTAGGCCGCGGGTGCGACAGGTGCCGTACGTCAGTTCGGTCGCGAAGGCGGCGTCCCGCCCGGTGATTCCGCGGTCGCGCAACATCGCGGGAAGCGCAAGGTTTGCGTAGGCATCCTTCTCCGACACCGCGCGAAGAACGTCGAATGCGGCGCGACGGGCCGGGTCGAGCGGCTTACGGCGCGTAGGACGCTTGTTGTTTCGAGGCCTGGTCATTGTGCCCGCGCGTTTTCGTCGAGACGTGCGCCGCGGGCCCAGTCCACGGCATTCATCGGCTTCTTTCCCGGGGCTTGGATGACACCGAGCGCGACGGGCTGCGAACCGGTGCCGATGTGCACGCCCTTACGTTCAACTCGGATTGTCCCGGGTGGCAGCGTGTCCGCGGACTGCTCGATGCTGACGGGCCCGACCTTCACTCGCAGATCCCCGATCATGGTCCACGCGCCGGGGTTTGGCGTGACCGCCCGGATACGGCGCTCGACGACGTGCGCGGGCAGGTCCCATCGCACCCGGGCCTCCTCGACGGTGATCTTGGGCGCGATGGTGATGCCGTCGGACGGTTGCGGCACGGCCGTCAGCGATCCGTCGGCGATGCCGTCCAGGGTTGTGGCCAACAGCGCCGCACCCGAGATCGACAGCCGCTCAAGCAATTCCCCCGCAGTATCGGTGGGCCGGATGGTTTCGGTGACCACGCCGTACACCGGTCCCGAGTCGAGCGCGGGTTCGATCTGAAAGGTGGTGGCGCCCGTCACGGTGTCGCCGGCGGCGATGGCTGCTTGCACGGGGGCCGCACCGCGCCATGCCGGCAGCAGCGAGAAGTGCAGGTTGATCCAGCCATGCTTGGGCACGGCGAGCAGTCCCTCGCGCAGCAGGGCACCGTATGCGACCACCGCGCAGCACTCGGGTGCCAGCGCGGCCAGCTCTTCGATGAACTCCTCGGAGTTGGGCTTGGTCGGCCGCAGCACGGGGATGTCGTGGTCCATGGCGAATCGTGCCACCGGCGACGGCGACGGTGTGCCCCGCCTACCGACGGCGGCGTCGGGACGGGTCAGCACGGCGACTACATCGTGACGTGGTGATTCGACGAGCCACGCCAGCGAGGGCAGGGCGGGCTCGGGGGTGCCTGCGAAGACAAGACGCACCGCGCCAGTCTAGAAGCGCCCCACCCGGAAAAATTCAGCGAGGCGTTTGGTAGTACTCCTGCTCACTCACACCGGTCAGCGGTGCGACGAACATCCAGGGGATGGTGGTGATCAACCCGTTCAGGGTGGCCACCGAATCGTTGTAGTACTGACGCGCGAAGGCCAGCTTGTTCTCGGTGTCGGCCAGGTTGTCCTGCAGGTTCAGGAAGTTGTTCGACGAGTTGAGCTGCGGATAGCTCTGGCCGAGCGCCAGCAGCGGCGCCAACGCGGAATCCAGATCCTTCTCGGCGGCGCTGCGCTGGGCTACCGACGTGCCGCTTGTCGCCGACGTCAGCGCGGCGCGTGCGTTCGTGACGTGGTCGAGAATGCCCTTTTCGTGGACGGCGAACGTCTGCACCGTGTGCACCAAGCTCGGGATCAGCGACGCCCGCCGGGTCAGCTCGACATCGATGCCGGACAGTGCTTCGGCGACCCGTACGTGCGCCGAGCGGATCCTGTTGTAGCCCAACACGAAGATGATCAGTGCCGAAAGCGCCAGCACCAGCACGATGACGAGCAACAACCTCACCATGATCCGCCTCCTCCTCCACCGCCGCCGCCACCGCCACCGCCGGAGCTGAAGCTGCTGCTACTGCTGCCCCCGCTGGAGGACGACGACTGCGACGCAGTGTATGCACCGATCGATGACGACAACGCGGACTCGAAGCTGTCGAAGTCCGGGCCACCGGAGCCCCCGACAAAGCCCGAGCTCCTCGCCGACGACGAGTGATACCAATCGGGTTGCGGTGCAACGGTACCCGTCGTCGTCTCGTATTTCTTCGCCCACAACGCCGCGGCGCCGGCGGCCACCGCGAACGGAACGTAGGCCATGTAGAGGTCCTTGCGCGCCCCGAAGTCGAACCGCGCCTCGGACGAGTCGGTGGTCAGCATGCGGTGGAATCCGCCTGCACGCGACCATAGTTCGCGGCCGGCCTCGGTGCGCCTGGTACCCACACCGTCCTTCCAGGACGCCGAGGAGAACAGGAAGAATGCCGCGAACGGCAGCGCCCACATCGTGGTCGGGAAGCCCCAGCGGAAGAAGCCGAACAGCATCAGGATGAAGGCGATCGCGTTGGCGGTGCGCACCCACATTTCCTTCTTGCGCTTGACCATCAGCCCGTTGTCGAAGGCCCACTTCCGGACCTCCTCGGCCATATCCGTCTTGGCCTTGCTGAGCTTCTTTCCCGCTTTGGCAGTCTGCTTGGCCTCGAACTCCCGGCCGGGGCCCTGCACGTTGAGCGCCTTTGCGACCGCGACGCTGACCGGATCGATGTTCGCCCACGCGTCCCAGTCCGCAGCCCTGCTGCGGATGTTCCACTGTTTGTCGTTGACCTGCCGCATGTCAATCAGGCCGCGGTCGGCGAGATAGAACAGCGTGGCGGTCAGGCCGCTCTTGGGCACGCTCTCGGTGCGGATGTATTCGGTTTGCACCGGACCCAGTCCGGGCGGCGGCCCATATTGCAGCGGGAAACCGGGTGAGGGTTCAACGGTGGTGCGGTAGTACAGGATTGCGCCGAGCGCGCCGGCGACGGTGAGCGCGAGCACCCACAGCACGCCGCCCATGGACTGGCCGAGGACGCGATCCCAGGCAAAGGACCACGGCACCTCGTTGCGCGGCGGGGTCGGCACGTCCACGCCGGCGCGCAGCGTCACCGGGGTCCGCGGCGCCAGGTTCGACGCCGACAACTCGACCCGCTTCCCGCTGACGGTCAGATCGTCGCAGGCCCGGCCGATGCCGAAGCCGACAGAGCACTGGGCGCGTCCGACGTCGCCGGGCAGAGTCACCGAAATCTGGGCACGATCGATCTCGTTGTTCCACGCCTGCGCGATGACATTCCAGAAGAACACAGAGGGCGATCTCGAGTCGTTGCCGGTGGAGTCGGCGAACTTCTTGTCGGCGCCGGTTGTGCCCGGATCAAGGACACCGTCGATGTTGTAGCGGATCTCGAAGACATGCGTGCCGTAGCTGAGGTATTCGTCCGGATCGCCGATCTTCGCCACGCGGAATCGCTCGCCGCCTTCCCAGAGCATCTGGTAGGGCGCCGGTTCGCCGTCGAGCAGGATCGACGTGATCTCCGGGATCTGCCGCACCCCCGGATCGTTCTGATTGTCGACCGCCCAGTACTTGAAAAGCCCGTGCCGACCGCCCGGGAATTCGGCAGTGATCGTCTCCACCGCATCGAGGCGCCCGCCGGCACTGACGATGAGATCCACGTCGTAGTTGCTGAAGACCACGGGGTCGTCGGCGTCAGAAGCCTCCGCCGATGGGCGGAACACGACCGGCCACAGCACACCAACGGCGATGAGCGCCAACGGAATAAGCATCAGAAAGAAGCGACGCACGCCAACCTCCTGTCCACCACACGCCGGGCTGCCCGCATTACCCTATGTGCAAGGGGTCGATTTGCACACGCACCGGCTCGTTCTCGCGTCGCGCACTGAGCACACCGGCGGCGCGCCGCAGCGCCGCCGCGAGCGGCAGTCCGGCGTCGCGCGGCACTCGCACCAGCATCCGATTGACCGGCTTCTCCGGCGGCGTGCCGGGCGGTCGACGTGCGCCGGGTGGCAGGTCGACGGGCCCGAGCAGGTCGGCGTCGTCGGGCAGTTCCGCGGTGTCGATCATCGCGCGCACAGCGTCGGGCGCTCCGTCGATCGCGGCCATGTGCACCGCGGGGGGCAACCCGACCTCCGCGCGGGCGTCGAGCTCGGATTCGGCGTGGCCGACAGGATCCCACCGGATCAGCGCCTGCACAGTGGGGATGGCGGATTCGGCGACCACCGCCACGACGCCGCCGTCGGCACGGCTGCGGACGAGAGCGGCGGCGGCCATCCAGCGGCGCAACGCGTCCTCGGAAGCCCGCAGATCCTGCCGTCCGAGCAACGCCCACGTGTCGAGGAGCAGGGCGGCGCCGTAACGACCTGCAGCGAGCGGTTCCGCGCCGGGTGTCGACACGACCAGGGCCGGCTCCGCGGGCACCGCGGCGACCATCGCGTCGCCACCCGACGTCACGACGGTGACACCGGGAAATGCGCGGCCCAATTCCTCGGCTGTCCGACGGGCACCGACCACGACGGCCCGCACCGCGTCGGATCCGCAGCGCGTGCAGCGCAGTGCGGGTTCCTCTCGGCCGCACCACCGGCACATCGCGCCCGCGGCGTCGCGTGCGGGCAGCGACAGCGGGCCCGTGCAGTGCCGGCAGCGGGCGATCGTGCGGCAGCAACTGCACGCCAGCGCGGGCACATAGCCGCGGCGGGGCACCTGGACGAGTACGGGCAGCCCGGACGTCAGCGCCGTACGCGCGGCCTGCAGCGCCATCGAAGGCAGCCGCGCCGTCCGTGCCGCCGGATCGCGTTCCTGGGCGAAACCGCTGTCCTCGATCGCTATCACGCGCGGAGACCGTGCCCGCACCTCCTGTCGGGTGGCCACCAGATCGTGCGCCCAGCCGGTGCGGACCAGCGCCTGCGCCTCGGCGGTACGCGCGTAACCCCCGATGAGCGACGCGCAGCGCAGCTGGTGAGCCCGCAGCATCGCTACTTCTCTGGCGTGCGGGTAGGGCGCTCGCGGCTCGGCGAGTGTGTCGTCGCCGTCGTCCCACACCATCACCAGTCCCAGATTCGCCACCGGCGCGAAAACCGCGCTGCGGGTACCGATGACGATGCGTGCCCCGCCCCGCAACACCGACAGCCATCGCCGATAGCGTTGTGCGGGGCCAAGACCCGCGGACAGCGCCACCACATGGGTCTCGTCGATCAGGGCGATGGCCGCGGCGTGCATCGCGTCGACGTCACGCTGGTCGGGCAGGACGATCAGGGCGGCGCGGCCGGTGTTCGCGGTCGCCGCGGCCAGCTCGGCAAGACGTTCGGGCCAACCTTCCCCGGGCAGCGCCTGCCACACCGCGCGTGCGGCGCGGCCGTCGTACAGAGCGGCGACGAACTGCTGGCCGCCGCGGTACGCGGCCCACGCTGTGGTGTCCACGGGTTCGACGGTCAACGGTTTCTGCTGCGGTGGAGGCTGCTTTTCGACGTTGGCGTGTCGCGGTGGGACGGCGAGCCGCAATACGTCGGCCCGGGTGCCCCCATACCGGGCGGCGACGGCGTCGGCGAGCCTGCGCACGTCTGGGGTCAGCACCGGCTCGGCGGAGACAACCCGATCCAGCCAGCCGAGCTTCCCGACATGGTCCGTCTCCGAACGCCTTTCGAGCACGAATGCGTCGACCAGTCGGCCGTGGAACCGCACCCGCACACGCACCCCGGGTTGCGCGTCGTCGGACTGTTCAGCAGCGACCAGATAGTCGAATTCGCGGTCGAGATGCGGCACCGACAGCATCGGGAGCACGCGCGCGATGGGCTCGTGCTCGGCCTGCTGTCGCGTACTCGTCACCTATGCAGATGTAGCAGATGACGCCGACGGATCTGACGCACGACCGAAGAAGAAGCCCGCGGTGATGAGCAGCAGCGACGTCGCGTACGCCCACCAGATCGGTACGGCAAGCATCTCTGTGTCTGTCGGCGTCAATACGAACTTCGAAATGCCGATCATGCCGTCGGACACCGCGAAGCACACCGCGCCGAGCGCGGTCCACGGCGTCGGCAGCCGGGCCATCAGCGCGGTACACACCATGGCGCCGAGCACCGCGATGTAAAGCGTCACCGGTACGGCCATCCCCTCGGCGATCAGCCGTGGCCAGAACCACACCAACAGGGCGATGCAGGCGCACACCGTGATCGCCGCAGCCGCCAGCCGGGGCCTCGACCGCGCCGCCAGCGGGAGCAGCGTGGCCAGGAAGCACAGGTGCGCAACGAGGAATGCGCCGAGGCCCAGCACGAACGACGGCTCCCACCACGGCATCGCCAAGAAAAAGTCGCCCGCCGCCGAGAACAACAGCGCCGCCAGTAACCAACGTCGTTCACGAGCGATGGGATGAGTCAGCGCGGCGGCGGCGAGCAGCACCGCCGTCGCCGCCTTGACCTCGGGTTGTAATGCGAACTGGCCGGTCAGCTCGGCGCCGACCGGCAATCGAAGCGCCGTCACGATCAAAAATGCGCCGTAACAGGCGCCGACGACCGCGGCGCTCACCCACAGAAGCCTGGTTCGTGGGTGTGCGTGCCGTGTCCCCATGTCCGCTTCTGGGGAGAAGCCGGCCGTCGACGCCATCCTGCAGAAGGTAGTGGAAGCCGTCGCGTTTCAGTTGACAACCGACGGAGGTGTTGAAGAAGCCGGTCGACAGGGACGCGGTGTGGAACGCCCACGACTCGTCGGCCGTAGAGCGCTTCGGCTTCCTCGCCACGATCGATGACCTGCATTTGGAGGTCATCGAGTCCGTCCAGAAGGCGGACGGCAAGCTGCTGAGCAACCACGTAAAGCGGGCCGCGTTGGAGCAGTATCAGCGCTTGAGTGCGGGATAGGCGCTCGGCGGCACCCCATGCCACCGTTTGAGGTATGACAGAACGTTGATGTGTCGTTGTAGCCCAACCGCTTTGACACCTCCTCGGCGACCTTCATGCTCGCCGGCCACGAAACGACCGCGAATGCGATGGCGTGGCGCTGGGAGCGATCACGGTCGGCGTACCTGCCGTTCGGCGGAGGACGACGAATCTGCGTCGGGCAGAGCTTATGACAGCGTTCATGAGCCAACGCATCACATTCGACGTGAGCCCCAGCCATGCGGTAGAACTCGAAGCAACGCTGACGCTGCGGCCAGAGAACGGATTGCACGTCATCGCCCAACGACGGGAGGCTCTATGACAGCGCCGCAGTACGACACCGTCATCGTCGGCGCCGGTTTCTCCGGCATCGGCACCGCGATCAAACTGGACAAGTCCCGGATGGGCAATTATCTGGTGATCGAAGCGGGTGACGGGCCGGGCGGCACCTGGTACTGGAACACGTATCCCGGTATCGCCGTCGACATTCCGTCGTTCTCCTACCAGTTCTCCTTCGAGAAGAGCCCGAACTGGACACGCACCTATGCGCCGGGACGGGAACTGAAGGCCTACGCCGAGCACTGCGTCGACAAATATGGCCTGCGCCGCAAGATCCGATTCAACACCAAGGTGCTCGGTGCGACCTTCGACGACGACGACCGCCTATGGCGCGTACACCTCGACACCGGCGACGCGGTGACAGCCAGGTTCCTCGTCAACGCCAGCGGCGTGCTGATCACGCCCAATATGCCCGACATCGACGGTGTCGACTCGTTCGCCGGCGTGACGATGCACACCGCACGCTGGGATCACGAGCAGGACCTCACCGGTAAGCGTGTCGCCATCATCGGGACCGGCGCGTCCGCCGTGCAGGTCATCCCCGAGATCGCGCCGATCGTGGAGCGCCTGACGGTTTTTCAGCGCACCCCGATCTGGTGCCTCCCCAAGCCTGACGTGCCGCTGTCGCCCAGGACCCGACGTCTGATGCGACTCCCCGGTGGGCCGACGGTGCAGCGTCTGCTCAGCCAGGCGTACGTCGAACTGACCTTCACCTTGCCCGCCCAGTACTTCACCCTCAACCCGATGGCCAAGAACATGTCGCAGATCGGCAAGTCGTATCTGCGCAAGCAAGTCCACGACCCGGAGGTGCGCGACAAGCTCACCCCGCGCTACGCCGTCGGCTGCAAGCGCCCGGGTTTTCACAACACGTATCTCTCGACGTTCAACCGAGACAACGTTGAACTGGTGACCGAGCCGATCGACAAGATCACCGGATCGGGCGTGGCGACCGTCGACGGTGAGACCCGCGACGTCGACGTGCTGATCCTGGCGACCGGGTTCAAGGTGATGGACATCGAAGACAACCCGACCTACCCGGTGACCGGGGCCGACGGCCGTTCCTGGAGCGAGCATTTCAGCGAGCGGCGCCTGCAATCGTATGAAGGCGTCGCCGTGCCCGGTTTTCCGAACTTTTTCACGGTGTTCGGCCCTTACGGGTACGTCGGCAACTCGTACTTCTCACTCATCGAGACCCAGACGCACCACATCGTGCGCTGTCTCAAACATGCTCGCAGTAAGCGCGCCAACCGCGTCGAGGTCAAACAAGAGGCCAACGACCGCTACTTCGCCGAAATGATGAGCAAGCGGCACCGGCAGATCTTCTGGCAGGACACGTGCAAGGCCGCCAGGAGCTACTACTTCGACAAGAACGGCGATGTGCCGCTGCGGTCGGCCAGCACACTCCAGACATATTGGCGCGCTCGCCGCTTCCCGCTCACCGATTACGAGTTCAGCGCTTAGCCGCGCGTCTGGCACGGAGATACTTCTCGATTCTCGGCTGATAGGCGCTCGGCAAACCTACGCTCGAGACATCATTCGATTACTGAGTGGGGGCCCGACATGCAGAGTTTGACGTTTGAAGGCATCCCGGTTGCCGTCAACGGGGAGGGCGTGGACTTTCGCAGCCAACCAGTAGGCGAGATGTCCATCGCGTGGGTGAAGCTCGGCGCCGGTGCGGACCTGCGGCCGGCGCTGGCGGGACTGCCCGGCGACATGTGCCAGTGTCCGCACTGGGGTTACATGCTGAGCGGGCAGCTCCGCATGCACACAAGCACCGGTGAGCAGACCTACAACGCGGGTGAGGCGTTCTACTGGGCCGCCGGGCACGCGCCGGAGGCCGTCACCGACTGCGAGTACATCGACTTCTCGCCGACCGAAGAACTACAGACGGTCCTGCGCCACGTCACCGGCGGTTAGACGGCCGCCTTCAGCTCGTCGACCTTGTTGACCTGTTCCCAGGGCAGCTCGACATCCGTACGACCGAAGTGGCCGTAGGCGGCGGTCTGCGCGTAGATCGGCCGCAGCAGATCGAGATCGCGCACGATCGCGCCGGGCCGCAGGTCGAACACCGAGGTGATCGCCTTTTCGATGCGGGCCGGGTCAACCGTTTCGCTGCCGAAGGTCTCCACGAACAGCCCGACGGGGGCCGCCTTGCCGATTGCGTAGGCGACCTGCACCTCGACCCGCTCCGCCAACCCGGCTGCGACCACGTTCTTTGCCACCCAGCGCATCGCATACGCCGCGGAGCGGTCGACCTTGGACGGATCCTTGCCGGAGAACGCGCCGCCGCCATGACGGGCCCAGCCGCCGTAGGTGTCGACGATGATCTTGCGACCGGTCAGACCCGCATCACCCATCGGACCACCGAGCACGAACTTGCCGGTCGGGTTGACCAACAGCCGGAAGTCGGACGTGTCCATCGAATCGTGGTTGAGGTCGGCCAGGACGGTGTTGACGACCTTCTCCCGGATGTCGGGCGCGAGCGTGGCGTCCAGGTCGATACCGGCGGCATGCTGCGTCGAGAGCACCACCGTGTCTAGGCGCACCGGAGTAGTGCCGTCGTATTGCACGGTGACCTGGGTCTTACCGTCGGGACGCAGGTAGTCCAGCACGCCACTCTTGCGAACCTCGGTCAGCCGGCGCGACAGCCGGTGCGCCAGCGCGATCGGCAGCGGCATCAGTTCGGGGGTGTCCCTGATGGCGTAGCCGAACATCAGGCCCTGGTCACCGGCGCCCTGGGCGTCCAGCGGGTCACCTGCGCCTTCGACGCGCGTCTCGTGAGCGGTGTCGACGCCCTGCGCGATATCGGGTGACTGCGCGCCGATTCCGATGTTGACGCCGCAGGTCTCGCCGTCGAAACCCTTCTCCGAGGAGTCGTAGCCGATGTCGAGGATGCGAGCCCGCACCGTGTTGGTGATGTCCGCGAACGCTTCCTTGGCCGTCGTCGTGACCTCGCCGACGACGTGTACCTGGCCGGTGGTGACCAACGTCTCGACCGCGACGCGTGATTTGGGATCGTCCGCGAGCAACGCGTCGAGCACCGAGTCGCTGATGGCGTCACAGATCTTGTCGGGGTGGCCCTCGGTCACCGACTCACTGGTAAACAGCCGAGCTTCACTCACGGTGTGATCCTTCCACCCAAGTCACCTTGAGATAGTTAGTTAGTCAAATTATATGCTTGCTCGTTTTGCACCCAAGCGTGTGCAAAGGTTCCGCACAACCCTTTCACGGCCCCGGAGTCGTGATTCGCGTTACCCGCTACCGTCCTGCAGCACCGCCACGATCGCGTCCACGATACGGCTGGCCATCAGAGTTTTCGAACCGTGCTCCAATGCGGACTCCGTGCCGTCGGCCGCCAGCAGCCACCCGTCGTTGTTGTCCACTTCGAACGCCCGATTCTCGCCGACGGCGTTGACCACCAGCAGATCGCATCCCTTGCGCCGCAATTTGGTTCGGGCGTGGAACAGCACATCGCCGTTCGCGTCGCCGGTCTCGGCGGCGAACCCGACGATGGCGCGCATGTTGGGCAGCTGGCCGTCGGTCCGTGCCCGGACGGCGCCCGCGAGCACGTCGTCGGTGCGGGTGAGCTCGATGACCGGTGCCGCCGCATCGGGGTCGGCGGACTTCTTGATCTTGTTGGTTTCCACCTGAGACGGACGGAAATCGGCGACCGCGGCGGCCATCACCAACACATGCGCATCGGGTGCGTGCTTCGAGACGGCGTCCCTGAGCTGCGCAGCCGAGCCGATGTGGACCACGTCCACCCCCGCCGGGTCGATCAGGCCCGCGGTATTGCCTGCGATGAGCGTGACGTCGGCCCCGCGCTGTGCCATCACCCGCGCCATTGCATAGCCCTGCTTGCCCGAACTCCGGTTGCCGATGAATCGCACCGGATCGATCGGTTCGCGCGTGCCGCCGGCGGTGACAAGGACCTTGACGCCAGCCATGTCATACGGCAGGGCGTCTCCGCGCTCGAGTAGCAGGTGGGCGAGGGTGGAGATCTCCTCGGCCTCCGGCAGTCGGCCCGCGCCGCTGTCGGCGCCGGTGAGCCGCCCGGATGCCGGCTCCAACACCACCGCGCCCCTTCGCCGCAGCGTGGCTACGTTGTCCACGGTGGCCGGGTGCAACCACATCTCGGTGTGCATCGCGGGAGCGAAGAGCACGGGACATCGCGCGGTGAGCAATGTGGCGGTCAGCAGGTCGTCGGCACGGCCGGCGACAGCTCGCGCCAAGAGATCGGCCGTCGCCGGGGCGACCACGACGAGGTCGGCCTCCTGCCCGATCCGGACGTGGGGCACCTCGTGCACGTCATCCCAGACGCCGGTGTGAACAGGGTTACCGGAGAGCGCTTCGAACGTCGCCGCACCGATGAAGCGCAGGGCGGACTCGGTGGGAACGACGCGAACGGCGTGGCCCGCCTCGGTCAGCTGCCGTACGACGGTGGCCGCCTTGTAGGCGGCGATGCCACCGGCGACGCCGACGATGATCCGCTTGCGTTCGGTCACTTCAACCCTTCGCCCAAGGACTCATCGCCGGGCTCCTCCGCTACTCGCCTTCGGTGTGCTCGAGTAGGTCGCCGTGAATCTCGCGCATCGCGATCGACAGCGGCTTCTCCTGCAGACCGGGCTCGACCAGCGGTCCCACGTATTCGAGGATGCCGTCGCCGAGCTGGTTGTAGTAGTCGTTGATCTGGCGCGCGCGCTTGGCGGCGTAGATCACCAGCGCATACTTGCTGGACGCGCGGTCGAGCAGCTCGTCGATGGGCGGATTGGTGATACCCAGCGGGGTGTCATAGGCGCCGGCGCCGGGTGCGATGTCGTCGACAGCGGTCAACTGGGCGTCGGCGTGGGGGGTGGTCACGTAGAGGATCTCCAGACGGTTATGCGTGAAATTCGGGTGGCTCACCGCGGGCCACCAGCAAGGATACCAATTCAGAGCAGGCAGACTCCAATTCGCTGTTCACGACGACGACATCGAAGTCATTCTGAGCTGCCAGTTCGTCGCGTGCGGTGGCCAGTCGGCGGGCCATCACTTCGGCGCTTTCGGTGCCGCGCCCGATCAGCCGGCTCTCCAGGGCCTCCCAGCTGGGCGGCGCGAGGAAGACCGTGAGGACTTCCGGCATGGACTTCTTCACGGCTCGAGCGCCCGCCAGATCCACTTCGATCAGAACGGGACGGCCGGCCTCGATGGCCTCGCAGACGGGCGCCGCCGGGGTGCCCGACCGATGCAGACCGCCGTGGATCTCAGCCCATTCCAGCAGGGCCCCGCTGTCGATCAGCTCCTGGAACCGCTCTGCTGTGACGAACGAATAGTCGATGCCGTCGACTTCGCCCGGCCGCGGGGCCCGAGTGGTGACGGAAACACTGAAGTGCAAGTCGGGAACGCGGTCACGCAGACAGCGGACAACAGACGATTTCCCGACGGCAGAGGGGCCGGACAACACGATTGCCCGCCCGGCCCCCCGGCCGGCGCTCAACTTATGCGCCCGGAATTACTGGTCGAACTTTTCCAGCAGCGCCTTACGCTGGCGATCTCCCAGGCCACGCAGGCGGCGGGTCGGGGCGATCTCGAGTTCGGTCATGATTTCCTGCGCCTTGACCTTGCCCACCTTGGGCAACGCCTCCAGAAGGGCAGAAACCTTCATCTTGCCCAAGACCTCATCGGTCTCGGCATCCTTCAGCACCTGCTTGAGGTTGGTGCCGCCGCGCTTGAGCCGGTCTTTGAGCTCGGCACGTATGCGTCGTGCGGCAGCAGCCTTCTCCAACGCTGCCGCGCGCTGCTCGTCGGTCAACTGGGGAAGGGCCACGGGGTTCCTCCGTCTCTCACACCATCATTGTTTCTTTATCGGCCGCTATGAAAATTCCACAACAGCCAGCGACGACGACCGTACCCACGCAACCTGACGAAAGCGAACCCCACCCCCTGGTTCTGACGCCAAAAGCCCAGCGTGTAAGGCAGGGCCGCCGTGAGAGCCGATGCGCCCAAAACGGCGCGAAAGCGTCGATTTGAGCCGTAGAGGGGCCGGATTCGCCTGCGTATCAAGGCCTTTCAGTCCGCTTGGAGGGGCTTACCGACCCACTCAGCCTGTGGCCTGGACCACACCTCGTCAGCGGTTCACGGTCGGTCAAGAAAATTTTGCCTGGTCACCGCATGTCGGGCGTGTCGCAGCCGCCTTACGGGCCGGTTCGGGCGGCTACGCGAGCGTCAATATTCGGATTGAATGCAAAACTTCGGTTTGGGGACGTGGCGGACGGTGCCTATGAGGCTGATGTTGCTTGTGTCGTCACTGTTGTTCGCTGTTTGGTGGCTCGTCCGAGGCCGGCAACGAAATAGGATTCGCCGCGAGGAGGTCGTGAACGTCGCGAGCCCGGCGTGGGCCTGTGGCTGTGGGGCCTACGTCCCCCACAGCCCCGGCTCGTCAGTGGCCGACGAGCGCGCGCTGATCGCCTGGGACGGCAGCACTGAGGACATCTTGATGTCGCTGTCGGTGACCGGTTCGTCGGACCGGGCCGCGTGGGTCATGCCGGTGCCGTCCGCCGCGCGTATCACCCTCGGCGATACCGAGGTATTCGAAGCACTCGGCGAGCTCACTGCACCGAGGATCGAGTACCGCGATTCGTGGTGGCCGACCATTCCCTGGCTGGTGTGGGCGGGATCGCCGCCGGACACTGCGGGCGCACCGTCGGGCGCGGTCAGCGTGCTCGGCCGCCAACGTCTCGGGCCGTTCGACGTCACCCGGTTGGCGGCAAACGATCCGTCTGCGCTAGCAAAGTGGTTGAGTGACAACGGCTTTCCTCATCCGGACGGACTTAATGACAACCTGGCACCGTATGTCGCCGACGGTTGGGAGATCGTCGCAGTTCAGCTGGTACCCGCCGACGCGGGCGGTGCACTGACGGGGCCCCTTCAGCCGCTGCGACTTTCGTTCGAGACCGACACCGTCGTCTACCCGATGCGGCCGTCCCGGTCGGCGACGATGTCACAGCACATCGACCTGTACGTGCTGGCTCAGCATCGGATGGATCCGTCGACGCTTCCCGTGCGCGGCGACAAGCCGACTCTCGAATTCGCGGGCCGGATCGATCGCAGCGCCTCCCCCGCTTTGGCCGACTACGCCGGGGACGCAGCGTTTCTGACGAGGTGGAAGAACACGATCTGGGACCCCGCCTCGATCGAAAGTGACTACATCTTCGAGCAGGCGCCCGCCGATACGCCCTTCCAGCAGGTCGTCTATCGCACGCGCGACCGCGGCGACCTGACGTACCTGTTGCTCGGCATACTCGGCGTCGGTGGCGTGGTGGCGATCGTCTTGCTGACGCGGCTCCTGCCCCGTAAGTCGGCGAAGCGTTAGCGCTTGAGCTCGACGACAAGCACCCACGCGTTGGCGGTCGCCGCGACGAAACCCGTCGTCACAGCGGCGGTGACCCAGTACAAGCCGCCGCCACGCTGACACCACAGCGATACGGCCGCGACCATGAGCATCAGGTTGGGCAGCAGCAACATCAGCATCGAGGTCAGCACCTGAGTCCGGTGCGGGCCTGCCCGCTGGTGCCGCATCGCCACCACCACCATGGCGGCCGTCGCGACGCCGAGCACCGCCATTTCGATCGACAGCGCGTGCCTGCTCTGTCCGGGAGTCGCGACGAAGATCGCGGTCAGAAGAATCGCCACCGTCAGGCCCAGCGTCGCCGCGGCACGCGACGGCACGCCCGGATACTCGAGAACCTCCGACAGATTCAGCGACAACCCGACGAACAGCAGCCCCGCCAGTGCAGCCGCCCCGCCGGCGACAGTGTTGGCGAAATCGGTCCACGCCGCCAGGTCGTACGCGCTCATGCCAGGTAGGCCACCGCGTCGCGGAATTTCTCGGCAGCCGACCGCAGTTCGGCGACACCGGGTCCGGCACGCAGTATTTCCCGCGACACCGCCGGAAGCAGTTGACCGGCACGTGCCCCGCCGAGTCCGCCCAGCGCGTCCGGTCGTCCGCCCTGCGCCCCGACACCCGGCACCAGCACCGGACCGCCCAATGCGCTGACATCGGGCGGTTCGGCGAGCGTCGCGCCGACGACGACGCCGACAGAACCGGGTCCCGGCAAGCATTCGCGGTTGACCGCGGCCGCGGCGGCCACAATCGACTGCGCGACGGTTCGACCACCGGTCTCGGCGCGCTGCACGGTCGCGCCCTCGGGGTTGGATGTCGCGGCGAGGACGAAGACACCGCGACCGTTCGTCTGTGCGGTGTCGAGCAGCGGCTGCAACGATCCGAAGCCCAGATACGGCGACGCGGTCACGGCGTCGGCGGCCAGCGGCGAATCACCCGCCCACGCATTGGCGTAGGCGGCCATCGTCGAGCCGATGTCCCCTCGTTTGGCGTCCGCCAGCACCAGCACACCGGCGTCGCGTAGCGCGGCAATGGTGTGTTCCAGCACCGTGAATCCCGCGGCGCCGTACGCCTCGAAGAATGCCACCTGCGGTTTGACGATCGCGAAGCCGGCGAACGCCTCCACACAGATATCGCAGAACCGTGACAACCCGTCGGTGTCGGCCCTCAACCCCCAGGCGCTCAGCAGCTCGGGATGCGGATCGATACCGGGACACAACGGCCCTCTGGCAGCGATCGCCTCGGCCAGCCGGGCCCCGAAAGCCGTCACGTCCCCAGCACGCTGTGCAGCTCCTGCAGCGACATCACGCCGATGTCCCCGCGGATGCCGGCCTCGATGCCCTGTACCGCAGCCGAGGCGCCCTGCACGGTGGTCACGCACGGGATGTTCATCGACACTGCGGCCGAGCGGATCTCGTAGCCGTCGATGCGCGGACCCGAGTTTCCGTACGGGGTGTTGATCACCATGTCCACTTCGCCCGAGCGGATCAGGTCGACCGCCGACGAGGCGGGTCGGCCCTCCCCTGGCTGCTCGAAGTGCTTGCGTACTTCGTCGCACGGAATGCCGTTGCGGCGCAGCATCTCCGCGGTGCCCGCGGTGGCCAGCACCCGGAATCCCAGATCGGCGAGCCGCTTCACCGGGAACACCAGCGAGCGCTTGTCCCGGTTGGCGACGGAGACGAAAACGGTGCCCTCGGCTGGCAACGACCCGTAGGCCGCGGTCTGGCTCTTGGCGAAGGCGCTACCGAAGTCGTGGTCGATACCCATCACTTCGCCCGTGGACTTCATCTCGGGGCCGAGCAGCGAATCGATCTGCGAACCGTCGGCCTTCCGGAAGCGATGGAAGGGCAGCACCGCCTCTTTGACCGCCACCGGTGCGTTACGTGCGGTCGTCGCACCGTCGCCGGTGGGCGCAAGCACACCTTCTTCGCGCAGCTGGGCGATGCTGGCGCCCAACATGATTCGTGCACAGGCCTTCGCCAGTGGAATCGCCGTCGCCTTGGACACGAATGGCACCGTTCTGCTGGCGCGCGGATTCGCCTCGAGCACGTAGAGCACGTCGTCCTTGAGCGCGTACTGCACGTTGAGCAGGCCGACGACGCCGATGCCGTGCGCGATCGCCTCGGTCGCACGCCGCACGGACTCGACGTCACTGCGGCCCAGGGTCACCGGCGGCAGCGCACAGGCCGAGTCGCCGGAGTGGATGCCGGCCTCCTCGATGTGCTCCATGACGCCGCCGATGTACACCTCAGTTCCGTCGCACAGCGCGTCGACGTCGATTTCGATGGCGTCCTCGAGAAATCGGTCCACCAGCACCGGATGTTCCGGTGAAAGTTCGGTGGCCCTGGTGATGTAGCCCTCCAGGGTCTCCTCGTCGTAGACGATCTCCATGCCCCGGCCGCCCAGGACGTAGGACGGCCGAACCAGCACCGGATAACCGATGTCGGCGGCGATGCGGCGGGCCTGCTCGAAGCTGGTCGCGGTGCCGAACCGGGGCGCAGGCAGTCCGGCGGTGTTGAGCACCTCCCCGAACGCACCACGGTCTTCGGCCAGGTCGATCGCCTTGGGGCTGGTGCCGACGATCGGCACACCAGCCTTCTCCAGACGTTCCGCGAGGCCGAGCGGCGTCTGGCCGCCGAGTTGCACGATGGCGCCTACGACACCGGGGCCTCCTGCGCCGGAGGCGGATTCGGCGTGGTAGACCTCGAGCACGTCCTCGAATGTCAGCGGTTCGAAGTATAGGCGGTCAGCGGTGTCGTAGTCGGTGGAGACCGTTTCCGGATTGCAGTTGACCATGACGGTCTCGAATCCGGCCTGGCTCAGCGTGGTGGCGGCATGGACGCAGCTGTAGTCGAACTCGATGCCCTGCCCGATGCGGTTGGGCCCGGAGCCCAGGATCAGCACCTTGGGCTTATCGGTCTGGGGGGCGACCTCACTCTCGGCTGCGGGGTCGAGTTCGTAGCTGCTGTAGTGGTAGGGGGTCTTGGCTTCGAACTCTGCCGCACAGGTGTCGACCGTCTTGTACACGGGATGAATGCCCAGCCGGGTGCGCAGGGACCGCACACCGATTTCGCCGGCCAATTCCGGTCGCAGGGCTGCGATTTGACGATCCGAAAGGCCGTGGTACTTGGCGCGCCGCAAAAGGTGCTCGTCGAGCACCGGGGCGTCGACCAGCTCGGCGCGCAGCGTGACGAGCCCGGCGATCTGTTCGACGAACCACGGATCGACACCGGAGGCCTCGGCCACTCGCTCGACGGTGGCTCCCTTGCGCAGCGCCAGTTCGAGGTCGTACAGCCTCCCGTCGGTAGGCGTCCTCAGGCCCGTGAGCAGGTCATCGACGGAAACGTCGGGGTCGGGCTTCGTCCAGAACCCGGCGCGACTGGTTTCCAACGACCGCATCACCTTGCCAAGCGCTTCGATGAAGTTGCGGCCCAACGACATCGCCTCACCGACGGATTTCATGGTCGTGGTGAGTGTGGGGTCTGCGCCGGGAAACTTCTCGAAGGCGAAGCGGGGCGCCTTGACGACGACATAGTCCAGGGTCGGCTCGAAGCACGCCGGCGTTTCCTTGGTGATGTCGTTGACGATCTCGTCGAGGGTGTAGCCGATCGCCAGTTTCGCGGCGATCTTCGCGATCGGGAAGCCGGTCGCCTTCGACGCCAGCGCACTGGAACGCGAGACGCGGGGGTTCATCTCGATGACGATCAGGCGCCCGTCGGCTGGGTTGACGGCGAACTGGATGTTGCACCCGCCGGTGTCGACACCGACCTCGCGCAGGATGTCGATGCCGAGACTGCGCATCTTCTGGTACTCGCGATCGGTCAGCGTCATCGCCGGCGCCACGGTGACCGAATCGCCGGTGTGCACGCCCATCGGGTCGAAGTTCTCGATCGAACAGACGACCACCACGTTGTCGTGGCCGTCGCGCATCAGCTCGAGCTCGAATTCCTTCCAGCCGAAGATCGATTCCTCGATCAGGACGTTGGCGCTCGGCGATGCCGCCAGCCCTTCGCCGGCCATCCGGTCCACATCCTCTGCGGAGTAGGCCATGCCCGAACCGAGCCCGCCCATCGTGAACGAGGGCCGCACCACCACCGGCAATCCGAGCTCGGCGACCGTCTCGCGGACCTCGTCCATCGTGAAACACACACGGGAGCGGGCAGATTCGCCGCCGACCTTGCTGACGATGTCCTTGAACTTTTGTCGGTCCTCGCCCCGCTGGATCGCCTCGAAATCCGCGCCGATGAGCTCGACACCGTAGCGTTCGAGCGCGCCGTTCTCGTAGAGAGCGACAGCGGTGTTCAAGGCGGTCTGCCCGCCGAGGGTGGCTAGCAGTGCGTCGATCTTGTTGCCGCGCTCGGCCTGTTGGGCGATGACCCGTTCGACGAACGCCGGGGTGATCGGTTCGACATAGGTGTGGTCGGCGTACTCGGGGTCGGTCATGATGGTCGCAGGGTTGGAGTTGACCAGGCTGACCTCCATGCCCTCGGCACGCAGGACACGACAGGCCTGCGTTCCCGAGTAGTCGAACTCACAGGCCTGGCCGATGATGATCGGTCCGGAGCCGATCACGAGCACGTGGTTCAGGTCGCGGCGCTTGGGCATCAGCGGCCCTCCGCCATCAGGTCGACGAACTGGTCGAACAAGTAGTTCGCATCGTGTGGGCCCGCAGCGGCCTCGGGGTGGTACTGCACCGAAAACGCTCTCCCATCAACCAGTTTGATGCCCTCGACGACGCCGTCGTTGGCGCAGGTGTGACTGACGATCGCGGTACCGAAGTCGGTGTCGAACGTCTCACCGGCCTCACCTTCGAGTGCGAACCCGTGGTTCTGCGCGGTCACCGCGACGCGGCCGGTGGCGTGGTCCATGACGGGCACGTTGATGCCGCGGTGACCGAAGACCATCTTGTATGTCGAGCGTCCCAGCGCGCGGCCGAGGATTTGATTGCCGAAGCAGATCCCGAAGAGTGGTATCCCCGCGCCGAGGACTTCCCGTGTCACACCGACGATGTGGTCGGCGGTGGCCGGATCGCCGGGCCCGTTGGAGAGGAACACTCCGTCAGGTTTGAGGTCGGCGATCTCGTCGTACGTGACCGTCGACGGCAGCACGTGGCTGCGGATGCCGCGGCTGGCGAAGTTGCGCGGCGTGTTGGTCTTGATGCCCAGGTCGATCGCCGCGACCGTGAAGCGTTGGGCGACATCGGGTTCGACAATGTAGGTGGTGTCGGTGCTGACCTCGCCGGCCAGGTTGGCGCCCAGCATCGACGGCTGATCGCGGACACGCCCGAGCAGTTCGTCGACTCCCCCACCTGCACTGGCGAGCGCATCTCCGGAGAACACTCCGGCCTTCATCGAGCCGAGGCTGCGCAGGTGCCGTACCACGGCGCGGGTGTCGATGCCCGCGATGCCGACGATGCCCTGACGGACGAGCTCATCGTCGAGAGTGCCTGTCGCGCGCCAGTTCGAGGCCCTCGGGGACGGATCGCGTACGGCGTAGCCGGCCACCCAGATCTTGTCGCCGCGGCTCTCGGCGTCCTCCTGGTTCCAGCCGGTGTTGCCGATCTGCGGGGCGGTGGCGATCACGATCTGCCCGTGATAGCTCGGGTCGGTCAACGTTTCCTGGTATCCGGACATACCGGTGGAGAACACCGCCTCACCGAGCGTCTGGCCGATGGCTCCGAACGCGGTGCCGGTGAAGATGCGCCCGTCCTCGAGCACCAGCACCGCCCTGCTCGTGCTCATGCGGTCTCCAGCCACGGCTCGTATGCCGCACGGTTGTCGGCGCGGAACCCGGTGTCGATCTCGGTGCCCGATGGCAACCGCCACCGGATCGCGAGAATGCCCTCGTGGGGCTGCGCCTTCCCCCGGGTCCCTCCGCTCCTGCCCCCAGGGATGACCCTACCGGCGACGCCCCGTTCGGTGCGGATCGCGGTGATCGACTCTTCGGGTATCCAGATCGGTCCTGCGCCGCTGCGCTGCAACATGATCCCTTCGGGGTAGCGGGTCAGCACCGCCTTGTGGCGGAATGCGAGATCTCCGACGGCGACGCGGTCATTCCAGTGCGGGACGAGCGTGCTGCCGACGTACAGGCCTTTGGTGGCAGAAACAATCGCCGACCCCACCGTGTCGGGCAGTGGCGGCAGCGTGCCGATCAGTTCGGCCTGCCGCTCGGCGCGGCGACGCCAGCCACGCAGCATCGCCTGGATGATGATGGCGATCAGCACGGCCAGCACCGCGGCCATGATCAGCGACCCGGCAAGGGTTCCGGTGTTCATGCGCGATCCACCTGCGCTACTCGCTGGCCGTTCATGCCGGACTCTTTCCGTCGCGCGCGGTGACCTTGCCCCGCAACAACGTCAGCGTCACCGTCGCAGGCAATTCCATCGATTCGTACGGCGTGTTGTCGGAGCGGCTCGCCAACTCTGACCCCTCCACCGTCCACGTAGCGTCGGGATCGACGACGGTCAGGTTGGCGGGCTCGCCTATCTCCAGCGGCCGGCCCTGATCCGGCAATCCGACGATGCGGGCGGGGTTCTCGCTCATCACCCGGGCTACGTCGCGCCAGGTGAGCAGGCCGGGACGCACCATGGTCTCGACGACCACCGACAGCGCGGTCTGCAGGCCGAGCATGCCCGGGCGCGCGTGGGCGAACTCGCACATCTTCTCGTGCTCGGCATGCGGCGCGTGGTCGGTGGCGACGCAGTCGATCACCCCGTCAGCGAGCGCCTGACGTAAGGCCTCGGCGTCCGACGCTTCGCGCAGCGGTGGGTTCACCCGGTTGCGGCCGTCGTAGGAAGCCAGGCGCGTGTCGTCGAGCAGAAGGTGGTGCGGCGTCACCTCGGCGGTGATCGAAATACCTTGCTCCTTGGCCCATCTGACGATCTCGACGGTGCCCGCCGTGGAGGCGTGGCAGATGTGTACCCGCGCGCCGGCATCGCGGGCCAGCAGCGCGTCGCGGGCGACGATGGATTCCTCGGCCGCACGCGGCCAGCCCGCCAGACCCAGCAGTGCGGCGTTGGGCCCCTCGTGCGCGACGGCGCCGACGGTGAGGCGGGGCTCTTCGGCGTGCTGGGCGATCAAGACACCGAGGCCCGTCGCGTATTCGAGTGCGCGGCGCATGATCAGCGGGTCGTGGACGCAGATGCCGTCGTCGGAGAACATCCGTACCTGTCCGGCGCCGTCGGCCATCATGCCCATCTCGGTGAGCTGGGCACCGGCCAGACCCATCGTCACCGCACCGACGGGATGCACGTCGACCAGCCCGACCTGCTGGCCGCGGTGCCAGACGTGGTCGGTGACGACCGGGCTGTCCGCGACCGGGTTGGTGTTGGCCATGGCGAACACCGCGGTATAGCCACCCAAAGCCGCTGCAGCCGAGCCGGTTTCGATGTCCTCGGCATACTCTCGGCCGGGCTCGCGCAGATGGGCGTGCAGGTCGACGAATCCGGGAAGAAGAATCTGACCGGTGGCGTCGACGACATCGGCATCGTCGGGAACATCGAGCCCGGCCCCGATGTCGGCGATCTGGCCGTCCGAGACGAGCACGTCGACCCGGTCACTCTCGCCGTAGAGCCGCACCCCGCGGATCAGGACGCTCATACGCTGACCGCTTCCAGCTCAGCGCCCACCAGCAGGTGGAACAACACCGCCATTCGGATATGTACACCGTTGGAAACCTGCTGCAGGACAGCCGATTGCGGCGAATCAGCGACGGAGAACGCGATCTCCATACCGCGCACCATCGGGCCGGGGTGCAGGACTACCGCGTTACCCGGAAGCAGTGCCTGGCGCTTCTCAGAGAGGCCGTAGAGCACCGAGTACTCGCGCGCGGATGGGAAGAATCCGCCGGTCATCCGCTCAGCCTGCACACGCAGCATCAGCACCGCATCGGCGACGGGCAACTCGGCGTCAAGGTCGTGCGACACGGTGACCGGCCAGTCTGTCACCCCGACCGGTAGCAGCGTGGGCGGGGCGACGAGCACCACTTCTGCGCCGAGCGTGTCGAGCAGCAGCACGTTGGACCGCGCGACCCGGCTGTGCAGCACGTCGCCGACGATGACGACGCGCTTGCCTTCGATGTCGCCAAGCCGTTGGCGGATGGTCAGCGCGTCGAGCAGTGCCTGCGTCGGGTGCTCGTGAGTGCCGTCGCCGGCGTTGATCACCGACGGGCCGGACCCTTCCCCCGGTCGCTTCGCTCCTGCCCCCGGCAAGTGCTCGGTGCGTGTCCACTCGGCAAGCTGCTGGGCCGCTCCGGAGGCGGGGTGGCGGATGATCAGGGCATCGGCCCCGGCGGCACGCAGGGTGAGGGCGGTGTCACGAAGCGACTCACCTTTGGAGACAGAGGATCCCGATGCGCTGACATTGATGACGTCGGCACTCATCCACTTGCCTGCGACCTCGAATGACACCCGCGTGCGGGTGGAGTTCTCGTAGAACATCGTGATGATGGTGCGGCCGCGAAGCGTCGGCAGTTTCTTGACCTCGCGGCCGAGCAGCGCCTGGCTGAACCGGTCGGCGTTGTCGAGAATCGCCAGCGCTTCGGTCCGTGACAGGTCGCCGGCCGAGAGCAGGTGCTTCATCTTGGGGGCCCTCCCTGCGGTGCGATCCAGATCCCCTCGACGTCGTCGTCTTCGGTGAGACGGACCTTGACGTTCTCGGCCCGCGAAGTCGGCACGTTCTTGCCGACGTAGTCGGCGCGCAGGGGAAGCTCCCGGTGACCGCGGTCGACGAGGACTGCGAGCTGGACGGCCCGGGGCCGACCGATGTCACGCAGTGCGTCGAGCGCCGAGCGCACGGAGCGACCGGTGTAGAGGACGTCATCGACCAGGATCACGAGCGTGCCGTCGATGCCGCCCTCAGGTATCGAGGTGTCCTCCAACGGCCGGGGTGGCTTGCTGCCGAGATCGTCACGGTAGAGCGTGATGTCGAGCCCGCCGCGGGCGACGGTGACGTCGGAGAATTCCTTGATCTTCTCGGCCAGCCGAGCGGCGATGGTCACGCCACGGGTGGGAATGCCGAGCAGGATGACGGTCGGAGCATCGGGACCGTCGAGTGCGGTCTTCTCGATGATTTGATGGGCCATGCGGGAAATGGTCCGGCTGACGTCCGCAGCGGACATCAGTTCCCGGTCGGTGCCAGGCGCGCCCAAAGACCCTGACCTCCTTCTCCGCCTCTCAGGACGGCTCTTTAAAGGATGTCGAAACTGCGGGGAGCTTAGCACCTGCATTTCGGCCGGCCACACACGACACCATCGGTCCCCGGTGCTTCAGTACGCTGACGTCGATGAAGCTCGACGGTAACCAGACATCCATCCAAGAGGCCATCGACGCCGGGTTGCTCGCCGGGGCCGTCACGCTGGTGTGCCGCGCGGGCGAGGTGCTGCAAGTCAACGAGCTCGGTTACCGCGACGTCGACGCGGGCCAGCCGATGGAAAGGGACACGATCTTCCGTATCGCGTCGATGACCAAACCCGTGACCGTCGCCGCCGCGATGAGCCTGGCCGAAGAGGGCAAGCTGTCGCTGTCCGACCCGGTGTCGACATGGCTGCCCGAGCTGGCCGATATGCAGGTGCTCGTCGACCCGCACGGCCCGCTCGACAAAACCACTCCCGCCCGCCGGCAGATCACGATCGACGATCTGATGACCCACCGCAGCGGGCTCGCCTACACGTTTTCCGTCCTGGGTCCGCTGAGCAAGGCGTACGGGCGGATGTCCTTCCGCCAGGATCAAGACCGCTGGCTGGCCGAGCTTGCGACGCTGCCGCTCGTGCACCAGCCCGGCGATCGCCTCACCTACAGTCACGCCACCGACGTCCTGGGCATCGCGCTGTCCCGGATCGAGGGCAAGTCACTGTCCGATGTGTTGTCCGAGCGCATCTTCGGCCCGCTCGGGATGGTCGACACCGGCTTCTCGGTGGGCACAGCGGGACGTCGTCGTGCCGCGACGATGTACAAGCTCGACGCGAATATGGCGCTGCAGCACGACGTGATGGGTCCGGCGCCGATCACCGATCCGCCGTTCTGCACCGGCGGCGCCGGTCTATGGTCCACCGTCGATGACTACCTTCGGTTTGCCCGGATGCTGCTCGGCGGCGGCACATTGGACGGTGTACGGGTGCTGTCGGAGAAATCGGTCGAACTGATGCGCACCGACCGGTTGACCGATGAGCAGAAGCGGCAACCCTTTCTTGGATCCCCGTTCTGGGTGGGCCGCGGTTTCGGTCTCAACCTCTCCGTCGTGACCGACCCCACCAAGTCGCGCCAGCTGTTCGGTCCCGGCGGACTCGGCACCTTCAGCTGGCCCGGCGCGTACGGCACCTGGTGGCAGGCCGATCCGAGCGCCGATCTCGTCCTCATCTACTTGATCCAGAATCTCCCTGAAATCAACGCCGACATGGCAGCGGCCGTCGCGGGCAACACCTCGTTGGCGAAACTGCAAAGCGCACAACCCAAGTTCGTCCGGCGGACGTACCAAGCCCTCGATCTCTGACGCGGCGGTGATGGCATGACCCAGCCCACGGTGGTGATCAGCGGCGCCGGAATCGCGGGCCCCGCACTGGCATTCTGGCTGACCCGCAACGGATATCGGGTCATCGTCGTGGAGATCGCGCCCGGGATCCGACCCGGCGGTCAGACTGTCGACCTGCGTGGCGCCGGCGGCGAGGTCGTCGAACGGATGGGCCTGATCGACGAGATGCGCGCCCGGGCAGTCAAGCAAGCCGGCGCCGCCTGGGTGAAGCGCGACGGCAGCAGACGCGCCGAGATGCCGGTGACCGCGTTCGACGGCAACGGACTGGTGTCCAAATTGGAGATCCTGCGCGGCGATCTCGTCGACGTGTTGTACCAAGCCACTCGGGAAAGTGCCGAATACCGCTTTGGAACAAACATTTCGGAGGTGAAGCAGTCCGACAACGCGATCGAGGTGACCTTGGCCGACGCAACGACGGTGCGTGCGGACCTCGTCGTCGGCGCTGACGGCCCGCATTCCGCGGTGCGGCGGCTCGTCTTCGGGCCGGAGGAACGGTTCGTCAAGCCGGTCGGCGGCTACAACGCTTGGTTCTCGGCCCCCGATCGTGTCGGACTGGGCGGCTGGTTCCTGATCTACCAGGCGCCCGGCGGCATCAACGCCTCGATGCGCCCGTCACGCGACCCGGCGATCGCCAAGGCCGGGTTCACGTTTCAGTCAGAGCCTCTTACGTTCGACCGACGTGATCTCGATGGGCAGCGCCAAATTCTCGTCGAACGATTCGCCGGAGCGGGATGGGAATGCGACGCGCTACTGGCCGCCGCCCAGGAGGCCGACGACTTCTACTTCGATTCCCTCGCCCAGGTCCACATGCCGTCCTGGTCGTCGGGCCGCGTCACCTTGGTCGGCGATGCGGGGTACTGCGCATCACCGCTGAGCGGCATGGGCACCAGCCTCGCGCTCGTCGGCGCGTACGTCTTGGCGGGTGAACTCGGGCCCGCGGATGGTTTTGACGGCGAGCGTATTCAGGAGTCCCTTCGACGCTACGAATCCGTCATGCGCCCGTATGTCGACAGGTGTCAGGACCTGCCGAACAGCCTCGCACGGTTCGCGCCGAAGACGGAATCCGACATCGCGATCACCGCCCTGGTGATGAAGTGGATGCAACGCTGGCCGTTCCGACCGATCGCCGCAAAGCTCTGGTTCAACACGGCGGAATCGATTGAGCTTCCGGACTATTCCTGACGGAGCGCTATTCGATGCAGCGCGAGAGCACCCGGCCGAACTGGAGTAGACGCTGCATCTGGGCCAGGCCACCGTTGTCGACCGACTTGTAGTAGCGGAACGACTCGCAATAGATGTCGGTCTCGGTCACCGACTTCTGCCGCGATCGGGTGACGAGTTGGGTGTACATCCGCAGTCGGACCTCCGAAAGCCTGCGGGTGCCGTCGTCAAGCGCCTCGTACTCGGTGGTGAGCACATGGTCGGTGATGGTCGACAGCAGGATCGTGCGCACAGACGCGTTGAGCACCCGACGCTCGCGCTCGTCGACAATCGACGACTCGTCGTCCGCGCGCCAGATGATCAGCCGGTGCCCGTCGGTGAGCACCACCTCCTGCCACACCGGGTTTTCGTCGGTGTCACCCCACGATCCGTCGCTGAATCCGCGCGACATGATGAACGACTTGATCGCGGGAAGGTCGATGACAGAACGCAATTGGTCCAGCGCCAGTTCGGGATCACGCAGGTATACCTTGGCCGCCTCGTCCATACTCGAGTACGGCGCCCAGTCCTGCGGTACTCCCATTTACGTCCCGACGCCCGAATCGCCCGTTCCCCGAACAGCTTCTGCGGCCGCCCGGATCTGCGGTGTCACCAACATCACCTGACCCAGCACACCGTTGACGAAACCCGGTGAGTCGTCGGTGGACAACTGCTTGGCCAGTTCGACGGCTTCGTCGACGGCAACCGGTTCGGGAACATCCTCGGCGTGCAGCAGTTCCCACACCGCCACCCGCAGGATCGCCCGGTCGACAGCCGGCAGCCGGTCCAGCGTCCACCCCTGCAGATGCGCAGCGATCAGTTCGTCGATGTGCGCGGTGTGTTCGGTGACCCCGCGCGCCACCGTCACCGTGTACGGATTCAGCGGTGAAACGTCGGACTGCGTCTGAGACAGGGCGCTACGCGACTCGGCGACCTCCGCGGGCGTGATCCCGCGCGCCTCGGCTTCGAAGAGCAGGTCGACGGCGCGCTTCCTGGCCTGATGGCGGCCACGGTCGGATCGCCGATTTCTCCCATCCCCCCGGGGATTTTTCCCGTCGCTTCGTCCCCCTGCGCTTCGCGCGGGAGGTTCCCCCACGCCCCGGAAGTCAGGCATTCACCCTTCCCAGGTAGCTGCCGTCACGCGAATCCACCTTCAGCTTGTCGCCGGTGTTGATGAACAACGGCACCTGGATCTCCGCACCGGTCTCGACGGTGGCGGGTTTGGTGCCCGCGCTAGACCGGTCGCCCTGCAGGCCCGGCTCGGTGTGGGTGACCTCGAGTTCGACGGTGACCGGCAGTTCGAGATACAGCGGCGCGCCGTCGTGGAAGGCGATCTGCACGGGAAGGCTCTCGAGCAGGAACTTGGCGGCATCGCCGACGAGTGACTCCGGCAGCGGGTGCTGCTCGTAGTCCTCGGAGTCCATGAACACGAAGTCCGAGCCATCGCGGTACAGATAAGTGGCGTCGCGGCGGTCGACGGTGGCGGTCTCGACCTTCACACCGGCGTTGTAGGTCTTGTCGACGACTTTGCCCGAAAGTACGTTCTTGAGCTTGGTACGCACGAACGCGGGGCCCTTACCCGGCTTGACGTGCTGGAATTCGGTGATCTGCCACAGTTGGCCGTCAATCTGGAGGACGAGCCCGTTTTTGAAGTCGGCGGTCGATGCCACGGTTGATTGTTCTCCTGTTCAGAGGATCGCCAGTTCCTTGGGGAACCGGGTGAGCAAGTCAGGGTTCGGGTGTGAGTCACTGCCGACGACAAGCGTGTCCTCGATTCGGACGCCGCCGCGGTCTGGCAGATAGACACCGGGTTCCACGGTCACCGCGGAGCCAGCAAGGAGTGTACCGGCGGATGACGCGCTGATACCCGGCGCTTCGTGTATCTGCAAACCGACGCCGTGCCCCAATCCATGACCGAAGTTCTCGGCATAACCTGCGTCGGCGATGATCTGTCGCGACGCCGCGTCGACATCGGAGAGCGTGACCCCGGGCGCGAGCGCCTCTCGGCCGGCCCGCTGCGCGGCCGCCACCAGTTCGTAGAGGTCGAGCTGCCACTGGGCGGCCTGCGACAACACGAAGGTCCGGGTCATGTCGGAGTGGTAGCCGCACACCAGCGCCCCGAAGTCGATCTTGACGAAGTCCCCCGCGGCCAGCACCGCGTCGGTCGGCCGATGGTGCGGGATTGCGGAGTTCGGCCCGGCGGCCACGATGGTTTCGAACGACCTGCCGTCGGCGCCGTGATCCAGCATCAGCGCCTCGAGTTCGCGGCCGACCTCTTTCTCGGTACGGCCCGGACGCAGCCCACCCCGCTCGACGAGATCGTGCAGCGCCGCATCGGCGGCCTCACAGGCCAACCGCAACAGCGCGATCTCGCCGGCGTCCTTGACCTCGCGTAACGCCTCCACCGTTCCCGAAGCCCGGACCAGTTCGGTCCGGTCTCCCGCAGCCTTGCCGAGCACGCTGAACATGTCGACGGTCACCACATGACTTTCGAAGCCGACGCGGGACAGTCCGTCGGCCGCCGCGCGCGCAACCAGGTGCGGCCCGCAGGCCCGTTCGATGACGAGTTCGGAGTCGGGCGCCTGTTGCGCGGCCTGGGTGCGGTAGCGCCCGTCGGTGGCCAGCACCGGTGTCGGGTCCTCCGCGCGTATCAGCAGAGCTGCGTTGGATCCCGTGAAGCCGGACAGATATCGGACGTTGACCAGGTCCGATACCAGCATGGCGTCCAGGTCGTCGGCGACCAGTCGCTCACGCAGCCGGTCCCGACGCTGTGAAATAGTCACGGTTGTTGAACCTACTCGCTAAGGTGTGGCCTCATGAGTAAGTGGTTGCTGCGCGGACTGGTGTTCGCGGCCCTGATGGTGATCGTGCGATTGCTGCAGGGAGCGATGATCAACGCGTGGGAGACCAGGGCCGGGCTGATCAGCCTCATTCTGGTGATCATCTACGCCGTCATCGTGTTCGTGTGGGGCCTGGCTGACGGCCGCGCGGACGCCCGCGCCAATCCCGATCCGGACCGCCGCGGCGACCTGTCCATGACGTGGCTGCTGGCCGGCCTGTTCGCCGGCATCGTCAGCGGCGCCGTCGCGTGGTTCATCCACCTCTTCTACAAGTCCCTCTACGTCGAGGGGCTGATCAACGAGCTCACCACCTTCGCGGCGTTCACCGCCTTGCTCGTGTTCCTGGTGGCCCTCCTTGGCGTCACCATCGGCCGCTGGCTCGTCGACCGCAACGCACCCCCGGTCACCCGGCACCGTTCCGGAGACGACGAGCGCGCTGACACCGACGTGTTCGCCGCCGTCAACCAGCCCGAGGGCGAGCGCACCGGGGAGTACGAGACGGTCGAGACCCGTCGCGACAACTAGTCCTAGCGCCGTCTGACGACCTGAGCTCCTCAAGTCGATCGTGAATCCGGACGAATTCTGCACGTCCGATCAATGGAGCGTGCTGTCGTCGGCGGCCTCGCACTCCCAATTCGCAGGCGTGCTCGGTGGCTTCCTGATCACCGCGATCGCTCTGCTGATGGACAAGAAGAGCCGCGAGAGCATTCACACGCTCGCACTGTTCTCCTCCGCGGTGCTGATCCTGATGCTGTCCAGCTTCCTGTTCAGCCTGATCACCGGCAGCCAGGTGCCTGCCGAGGGCGATGCGCGCGGCATCTGCGCGATCGCGTGGACGCAGGGTGCAGTGTCGACGGGAATGCTCGCGGCGGGCGCGACGGCCCTGTTCGGCGGACTGGGCTGGATGCTCGCAAGTCATGCGGTCAACAGGGTGTCCGAACAAGACCCCGAGGACGTCGGCGCCTACTGCTTTCTCGCCGATCTGGGTGGCTGGCTGACGTTCGCGGCGGCCATGACGACGACGCTGATCCTCTCCGAAACCGCCGTCGACTATTTGCGTTTCATGTACGGCCGCAGGCCCGAGATCTGGGTCACCGGCATCATCATCGCGACTGCCGCGCTGGTCATCATCTCGGATTTCGTGCTTGTGTACGTCCGGACCAAGACGCTGCGCAGATCGTTGGCCGACAGCGGCGCACCGACCCGTCTGGCACTCCGCTCGATCAAGGTCGCCACCATTGCCACGGTGATTCTGGCGATCGGCGCGTCCTGGCTGGCGGTCAGCCTCGCCCGAATCCCCAAGCCCTGGTTGACAGATCCGGCCGCCGGTCTGATCGCGTTCGTCCTGACCTTGACGTTCGTGCTGCCCACGATCGTCGCGACAGCAATCTGCTACTCGGTGGCCAGCACCGACGAGCGGGTCTCCATCCGAGGAGCTCGAGCCGAAGCAGCGCCGCGACGTTAGTTGAGCGGCACCGACATTCGTTCGGCCAGCGCCTCGACGGTGGACCCGAATGTCTCCAACACACGTATGCCGCCGTTATCACCGGAGTCGATCGCGAACACCGCGTGGTCGGTGTAGACGCGGCTGACGCACCTGGTGCCGGTGAGCGGATAGGTGCACTGCGGCACCAGCTTCGGCTTGCCGTCCTTGGCGAACAAATTCATCATGACGAACACACTTTTCGCGCCGATGGCCAAATCCATGGCGCCACCGACCGCCGGAATGGCGTCGGCCGCACCGGTGTGCCAATTGGCCAGATCGCCGTCCTGACTGACCTGAAATGCACCGAGCACGCATACGTCGAGATGGCCGCCGCGCATCATCGCAAACGAGTCGGCGTGATGAAAGTACGATGCGCCAGGGGTTTCGGTGACCGGCACCTTGCCCGCATTCGTCAGATCCGCGTCGATCTCATCACCGACCGCTTCGCCGCCCATGCCGAGCATGCCGTTCTCGGTGTGCAGCACCACACCTGCCTCCGGCGACAAGTATTCGGCGACCGTCGTAGGTTGTCCGATCCCGAGGTTGACGTATGAACCGGACGGGATATCGCGGGCGATGACCGCCGCCAGTTCGCGGCGGTCGAGCGGACCGCGATCCAGATGCTCGACGGTGATGGTACGACTTGGGACGTGGAGCATCACGACGCCTCCTCCCTCATACGTCGGTCGGCCGAAAGGTCGAGGATGCGGTCTACGAAGATTCCGGGGGTGACGACGACTTCAGGATCGATCGATCCCGCTTCGACCACCCGGGACACCTCGGCGATGGTGAGCGACGCCGCGGTCGCCATCACCGGACCGAAATTGCGAGCAGTCTTGCGGTACAACAAATTCCCCGCCCGGTCGCCGATATGGGCGCCGATCAGCGCGACGTCGCCCCGAATCGGATATTCCAGTACGTAATCTCTGCCGTCGATGGTTCGGGTCTCCTTCCCTTCAGCAAGGGGCGTGCCGACGCCGGTTGGGCAGAAGAACGCGCCGATCCCCGCACCCGCCGCCCTGATCCGCTCTGCCAGGTTTCCCTGCGGAACCACCTCGAGCGCAACCTTGCCGGCGCGGTACAGCTCGTCGAAGACATACGAATCCGCCTGTCGGGGAAACGAGCAGATGACCTTGGTGACGCGACCGGCGGCGAGCAGCGCGGCCAGGCCGGTGTCGCCGTTGCCCGCGTTGTTGCTGACGATGGTGAGGTCGGTCGCGCCCTGTTGAATGAGTGCGTCGATCAGTGTGGTCGGCATGCCCGCCATCCCGAATCCGCCGACGAGAACTGTTGATCCATCACTGATGCCGGCGACGGCTTGCTCCGCTACATCGCAGATCTCGGTGCGGCTCACGCCCTCTCCCCCTTGTCAATGTCGAAGCCCGGCAGTACGTCAGCGGCGATCCGGAAGGCGGTGTTGGCATCCGGCACGCCGCAGTAGATCGCGGTCTGCATCAGCAGCTCCTTGATCTCGTCGTCGGACAGCCCGTTGCGCCGGGCGGCGAGCAGATGCATCTTGAGTTCCTCGTGGTGTCCACGCGCCACCAACGCTGTCAGTGTGATCAGCGACCGGCTGCGGCGGTCCAGGCCCGGCCGCGTCCAGATTGCGCCCCAGGCATATTCGGTGATGAACCGCTGAAAGTCGGCGGTGAATTCGGTCGTTGCCGCAATGGCCCGGTCGACGTGTGCGTCACCGAGGACCTCACGCCGAACCGCAAGCCCACCGGCGTACACCTCGTCGGTGGTGACCGGAATCGGCGCGGTCGCCGCGCGTGCGTGTTCGGTGATCAGCTGCGCGACTCTTTCCGGCACCTCGGCGGGCGCGAGATGTCCCACCCCTTCCAACACGACCAAACGCCCGTCCTTGACGCCGGAGGCTATGCGCTGCAGGTGATCCGGCGGAGTGGCAATATCCTGACTGCCCGCGACAGCGAGGACCGGTGTGCTGATCTCTGCCAGCCGGTCGGTGACGTCGAATCCACCCAATGCCTCACACACCTGGGCGTAGGAGCCGGAGTCGGCGCTACGCAGAGCATCGAGCAGAGCCGAGCTGGTGGCGGAATCGCGCTCCGCGAAGCCGTTGGGGAACCACCGCTGCATCGCGGCGGCGATCAGGTTCTCGGTTCCCGATGCGCGGACGGTTTCAGCGCGTTCGGCCCACGCATCCGGGGTGCCGATCACCGCGCCTGTGCACAGCAGGGTGGCCGACGCAACACGGTGCGGGGCATCCAACAACAGTTGCAGGCCGACGCAGCCTCCGACCGAATCACCTGCGTAATGGAATGTCTCACGGGTGAACTGGTCGGCAAGCGCCAGGACGCCTGCGGCGAGTTCGGCAAGGGTGAAGGCGTCGGTGATGTCGCCGCGGCCATGTCCTGGAAGGTCCCAGCCGACGACGCGCCATTTGTCAGTCAATTGGGCTGCGGCCCGGCTCCACAAGGTGGTGGCAGAGGTGCCCAGTGATGGCCCGAGAAGCAGCAGCGGGGCGGTGTCCGGTCCGCCGAACTCGGTGGCGACGATGCGCGGGGTACTCATGGCACGTCCTTGAGGTAGTGACTGGCCCGTTGCAGCGCGGAGTCGACGAGCTGTTCGGCAGCGCCGACGTATTCCGCTGCCGGAGCATGTCCGGTCAAGGCCGCCATGGTCTGCTGCTCGGCTAGCACGCCGTCGCCGGCGGCGGCCAGATTCGCGGTCGCGCGGGTCGCGTCGATCTGCAGTCCGGCGAGGAGTTCGGTCGTGTGGGCGGCGGCGACGACGGTGCGCCGCGCCAACGTCCGCAGGGTGGCCCATTCGGCATGCCATGCGCCGTCGGAGCGTTCGTCGACGGACATCGCCGATGCGGTGTGCAGCGTGGCGGCCAGCGACGGTGCCGTCATCGCGGTACGGCGGATCAGGACCGAGCGCACCGGATTGTTCTTGTGGGGCATGGTCGAAGACTTGCCCCCGCCCGTCTCGGCCAGCTCACCGATCTCGGGCCGGCTGCTCGTCGCGACATCGCTGGCGATGTATCCCCACGCGTCGCAACAGCCGACCAGCCCATCGCCGATCCGGGTGATTGCAGATCGCGAGGTGTGCCATGGTGGCGCCGGAGCCAGTCCCAGCGCGCTTGCCACCGAGTCGCCCAGTCGAATCGCATTTTCCGCCGATCCGCTCAGCTCAACGGCGGCGGCCAAGGTTCCCACGGCACCCCCGACCTGGACCGGCACCCTCAATTCAGCCAGCGGTTCCGCGGCATCCAGCACCGCGCACAACCACCGGGCCAATTTGACGCCCGCGGTGCTCGGCAGCGCGGCCTGTGTGAGTGTCCTCGCGAGCATCGGTGTGGCACGGTGCTTCTCGGCGAGGTGCGATAACGTTCGCAGCTGATCGACGAGTTCCTCGCGGAGGCGAGCGAGTACATCTCGGATGCAAACCATCAGCGCGGTGTCGACGACGTCCTGGCTCGTCAAACCCCGATGTAGCCACTGCGCGGCTGGCTGGGCCGCGCGGGCCCGCAACAGCGCAACCAACGCGCCGACCGGGTTGCCGTCGACATCGGCGTCGCGCGCGAGTGGCTCGAGGTCGTCCTCGGCGACAAACCCACGGAGATCGGTCCGCGCCGACTGCGGCGCGATGTCGGCATCGACGAGCGCATCCAACCACGCGTGTTCGACCGCGACCATCGCGTCCAGCAACGCGCGATCGCTCATCAGATTTCCGGCGCGATGGTCGCCGGGCCAGAACAGGTCGGTCACGGGCGATGCCCCGGATAACTGAGGAAAACGGTCTCGCCGTCATCGCCTTGGAGGTTGATGTCGAACTTCAGACCCGTATCGTCGCGAGTCGCGATCAGGGTCTGACGGCGATGCGCGGGAAGCGAACTCAGCAGTGGATCGTTCGCGAGCCGATCACCGGGCAGGTACGCGCGGGTGAACAGGCGATTCAGCAGTCCGCGGGCAAACACCGTGACGAGAATGAACGGTGCCGAGCCCGGAGCGGACGCACCGGGCAGCACGGTGGAAAAGCTGTAGCGGCCCGCATCATCGGTGGCGGCGCGGCCCCAGCCGGTGAACGTCCAGCCGTCGCGGCGCAACGACCCGGTGGCGGAGGGAATCTCGCCGTCGGCGTCGGCCTGCCAGATCTCCAGCAGCGCATCGGGAACCGGGTTGCCGGCCCCGTCGGTTACCAGGCCGTGGAACTGGATGGCGCCGGGCGACCCAGGCGGCACAAGCTCGTTGCACCGTTCGAACGGCAGTGCATAGCCGTAGAACGGTCCGACTGTCTGTCCCGGCGTCGCGGTCAGCAGTGTCGACATCAGCGATCGGCTCCTTCGTCGACGGGCGTCCGGCTCGATCCGGTCAGCACGATGTCCCACCGGTAGCCGGTCGCCCACTCATGGGTGGTCACGTCGTGGTCATAGATGGCGACCAACCGATCGCGCGCCTTCTGATCGGTGATGGACTGATAGATGGGGTCGAGGGCGAACAGCGGATCACCGGGGAAGTACATCTGGGTGATCATGCGCTGCGTGAATTCGGTTCCGAATAAGGAGAAGTGGATGTGGGCAGGCCGCCACGCGTTGTGGTGGTTCTTCCACGGATAGGGTCCGGGTTTGATGGTGGTGAATCGGTAGTTGCCGTCGTCGTCGGTGAGGCAACGGCCTACGCCGGTGAAGTTCGGGTCGATCGGCGAAGGATGCTGGTCGCGCTTGTGGATATAGCGCCCGCCCGCGTTGGCCTGCCAGATCTCCACCAGTTGGCCGCGCACTGCCCGCCCGTCGCCGTCGACGATCCGGCCTGTCACCACGATTCGTTCGCCGATGGGCGCGCCAGTGTGCTGGATCGTCAAATCGGATTCGAGCGGATGGACGTCACGCGCACCGAAGCACGGTGTCCACAACTCGACGCCTTCGGGATCGACGTGATGCAGGTCCTTCGTCGGGTGGCGCAGCACGCTGCTCCGGTACGGCGGGTAGTCGAGTCGCGGCTGCGTCTCCTCGACACCCGACCGCTGATAGGCCGACTCGATCGCGGCGATCTCGCTGCTCACCTCGGCCTGACTCGCCGAGGCGCTGTCCGAGTTGGCGGTGGGCGTAGCTGTCATGATGCGCACACTATCCCTCCCTTTCAGTTGTCGTGAAGACTAGAATTCCGCTCAGCGGAAGGATCAGAGAATGGCAGGCAACACCTCGACACCCGGAGTGACCGTTGCTGCACGTTTGCTGTCGATCATCGCCGCGTTCGACGAGCAGCACCGCAGCCTGGCCCTCTCGGAGCTTGCTCAGCGCGCGGGCCTGCCGTTGCCCACCACGCACCGGCTCGCCGCCGAACTGGTGACCGGCGGTGCGCTCGAGCGCCGGACAGACGGTCGCTTCGAGGTCGGCAGGTTGTTGTGGAGCGCAGGTCTGCTGGCGCCCGTCGAGGGCAAGTTGCGCCAGGTTGCCGAGCCTTTTCTGCACGACGTCTACGCGGCGACCATGGCCACGGCGCACCTGGCGATTCGCGAAGGCGCAGAGGTGCTCTACCTCGAGCGGATGATGGGCCGCACGTCCGTGCCGATCGTCAGCAGCGCCGGGAGCAAGCTGCCCATGCACTGCACCGGGGTCGGGAAGGTCCTGCTCGCGCATGCGCCGAAGGAAATTCAGGATCAAGTGTTTGCCAGCCTGACCCGTGTCACTCCGTTCACGATTGTCGCTCAACCCGTCCTCGCGGGGCAGCTCGAGCGCGTCCGCCGAGACGGGGTGGCGACGACGAACGAGGAGATGTCGCTCGGTGCGTGTTCGCTGGCCGTTCCCGTGGTCCGTGCGTCGGACGGCACCGTGGCGGCGGCGATAGGCGTCGTCGTGCCGAACCTCAAACGTGATCGGCAGCGACTGCTCGGCGCCCTGCAGGTCGCCGCGCGCGGCATCGGCCGCTTGCTGTGACATTCCCGCCCAGCTTCGCCCGCCCGCTGACCCACAGGGCGCCATGACAGCACTCTCAGTGATCGACGAGTTGCCGCGCCGAATCGGGAACCTTGGTGCCCAGCAGGGCGGTCGGCACGTCCTTGGTTTCCCGCGCCGTCAGCGCGGCAGCACTGGCGATGAGGCAGACCACCGCGGTGAAGATGCTCGTCGCCACCCAGCCGCCTTCACTCACACCACCGAGTGCGGTGACGATCGCGGGCGCGAAACCCGCCACCAGGAAACCTAATTGGGTGCCGATCGCGAGTCCGGAGAAACGGACCTTCGTGGAGAACATCTCGCCATAGAACGCCGGCCAGACCGCGTTGGCTGCGGCGTAGCCGAACGAGAAGGTGGCTATCGCCAACGCGAACATCAGCACGTCGTTGCCACCGCTCATCGAGAGCAGATAGAGGGGCATCAGCGCCGCGGAGGACAGCGCACCGTAGATGAACACCGGCTTGCGCCCGATGCGGTCGGCGAGCTTTCCGAACATCGGCTGAGTGCCGAGTGCCACGATGTTCGCGACGACCACCAGCCACAGCGTTTCGTCCGCGTTCAGGCCCATCTTCTTGCCGTAGGCGATGGCGAGGTTGGCGAACACCGTCGAGACGGCGGCGATGAAGGCGCAGAAGATCACCCGCAGAACGTCGCGCCAGTGATCTCGCATCAGCGGCTTCAGCGGCATCCGGGCGATGCTGCCTGCGGCTTTGGCCTCGGTGAATTCCGGCGTCTCGTGCAGTCGGCGACGGATGAAGTAGGCGACCACCACCACAACGGCGCTGAGCCAGAACGGGACCCGCCAACCCCACGAGAGCAGGTCATCGTCGGGCAGCGCCACGATGGGGATCACCACGAGCGAGGCCAAAATCAAGCCGCCCTGTGTGCCCGTGAGAGTCCACGAGGTGAAGAAGGCCCGCTGGTTATCGGGTGAATGCTCGAGCGTCAGCGAACTTGCACCGGCCTGTTCGCCTGCGGCCGAGAACCCTTGGAGCAGGCGGCACGTCACCAGGAGTATGGGTGCGAGCACTCCGACCGACGCATACGTGGGCAGACAGCCGATCGCGAAGGTCGACGCGCCCATGAGGAGCAACGTGAACATCAACACGTTCCGGCGTCCGATCCGGTCGCCGAAGTGCCCGATCACGAACGCCCCCACCGGCCGCGCGATGTAGGCGACCCCGAGCGTGGCGAAAGACTGGGCCAGGGCGACCGTCTCGTTTCCCTCGGGGAAAAAGATCTTCGGAAAGACCAGCGCCGCAACGAAACCGAAGACGAAGAAGTCGTAGTACTCGACGGCGCTGCCCATGAAGCTGGCCAGCGCGGCCTTTTTCGGCGTGCGTTCAGGCGCGCCCGCGGGCACCCCATCGGGTGCGTTGCTGTCGATGACGCTCATGGGTTCCTCCTAGTTTCCTTCTGAAGTGGTGCTGACCGTCGGGAATTCACCGACAAGGCTTCGGAAATGACGTGACATACGAGCGGCGTCCGGGGTGATTCCGGTGATCAGCTCGAACGCGGTAGTGGCCTGGTGCACGGCCATGTGGCCACCGTCGAGCGTTTGGCAGCCGACCTCACGCGCGGCCGTCAGCAGCGCGGTGTTCAGCGGCCGATAGACGACATCGGCGACCCACAGCCCGGGGTGCAGCAGTCCCGCATCGAACGGCAGGCCCGGATGGTCGGCCATTCCCGTCGGTGTGCAGTGCACGACGCCGTCGCTCACCGGCAGCAGCACCGACAGCTTGTCGAACTCCGATGCCTCCACGCGTGCACCGGGGTGTCTGTTCGCCAACTCGCGAGCCAGGGCGGTGGCTCGCTCGACGTCGAGATCGACGATGACCAGATGCTCAGTGCCGATATCGAGGAGCGCGTGTCCCACCGCGGCACCTGCCCCGCCCGCGCCGACGAGGGTGACGCTGTCCGTGGCGGCACCGGGCAAACCCTCACCGAAGCCGGTGCCGAAGCCAGGAGCGTCGGTGTTGTAGCCGACCGTGCGGTGCGGCTCGAACACCACGGTGTTGACAGCTCCGAGTGCAGCGGCGCCGTCGTCGAGTGCGTCGAGGTGCTCGATCACCAACCGCTTACAGGGATGGGTGACGTTGAGCGCGTTGTAGCCGAGCGCGCGGGCCCACTCCAGAACCTCGCCGATGCGTTCGGGCGCGATACCGGAGGTCGTCAGATCGACGGTCCGGTACACGTAGTCGAGGCCGTTCGCGCGCGCCTCGGCCATGTGCAGCGCCGGTGTCAGCGACGGGCCGACGCCCTGACCGACGAGGCCGACGAGATATGGGCTGGAACTCACAGTGCACCGTCCTGATTAATGTACTAACTAGTACGTACGTCGAGTAGAACACTGTGGTGCGCGTCTCGTCAAGGCTCAGATGTGAGGCAGCTCGCCGATCAGCGAGCGGTCAGCCAGCCGACGACGACGTCGCCGATCATGCGGCGCAGATGCGCACGCTGCCCGACCTCGGTGAAGTCGACGTCGAAGAGGAACCCGAACGTGTATCGGTTGGCGACCTGAAAAACGCAATACGCGCTGATGACCAGATGGACGTCGAGGGCGTCCACGTCGTCGCGGAAGACGCCCTGCGCGTGGCCCCTGGCCAGGATCTGGTCAAGCAGCGAGGTGGCCGGCTGCGCGAGCGAGCGCAGCGAATCGAGGCGACTGATGAACTGGCCGCGGTGAATGTTCTCGATCGACACCAGCCGGATAAACGCCTGGTGATCGAGGTGATGATCGAAGGTCAGCTCGGCCAGTCTGCGCATCGCCACGACCGGATCCACGTGGTCGACCTGCAGTCGTTGCTCGGCTTCTCGAATGCCGCGGTAAGCATTCTCCAGCACCGCCATGTAGAGCTGTTCTTTACCGCCGAAGTAGTAGTAGATCATCCGCTTGGTCGTACGGGTGCGCTCGGCGATGTCGTCCACGCGGGCGCCCGAGTAGCCGGACTCGGCGAAAACCTCCGTCGCGACCGCGAGCAACTCCGCACGCGTACGTTCGGCATCGCGCTGCAGCTCCGGGCGGGACTCGGCGGTCACCTTCGGCAGCTTACTTGCACGTGCGCCGCATTCAGCGGAACCTCTTCCATACTAATTAACTAATTGGTACATTAGCCTCGAATGGAGGCACCATGAAGACGTCCATCGCCACCGTCTCGATCAGCGGCTCGCTCACCGAGAAATTGCATGCCTGCGCGGAGGCCGGACTCGACGGTGTGGAGATCTTCGAACCCGACCTCATCGCCAGCGATCACAGTCCCGAGGAGATCCGGAGTCTGGCCCGGCGCCTGGGCCTGTCGCTCGATCTCTACCAGCCGCTGCGCGATATCGAGGGCGTCGACGAGGCGACGTTCGCCGAGAACCTCCGTCGCGCCGAAGCCACCTTCGTCACGGCGCGACGGTTGGGCATCGAGACGGTTCTGGTGTGCAGCAATGTCGCCACCGCCACCGTCGACTCCGACGAATGCTCCGCGGACCAACTCCGCCGATTGGGTGACCTGGCGCAGACATTGGACATCAAGGTCGCGTTCGAGGCGCTGGCATGGGGGCGTTTCGTCGACGACTACCGCCGCGCCTGGCGCATCGTTGAGCTGACCGACCACCCGGCGGTCGGACTGTGTCTGGACAGCTTCCACGTCCTGTCCCGCGGTCACGACACCGCGGCGATCGAGAGCATCCCCGGCCACAAGATCTTCTATCTGCAGCTTGCCGACGCGCCGGCGTTGTCCATGGACGTGCTGTCCTGGAGCCGGCACCACCGGCTTTTCCCCGGCGAAGGCGACTTCGATCTCACGACCTTCGTATCGCGTGTGCTGGCGGCCGGATACGACGGACCGCTGTCGTTGGAGGTCTTCAACGACACGTTCCGCCAGACCGACCCCGATCGGACCGCGGTGCACGCACTTCGTTCGCTGGTGTGGCTTCAGGACAAGCTGGCCACGAAGGTGACCGCGGCGGATACCACGCGCTTGCGTTCGGTCACAGATGCCAAGCCTCCCAATGGCTTTGACTTCGTCGAGCTGAAGGCCGAGGACACCACCGAGATCGAAGTCCTGCTGGAACAGCTCGGTTTCACCCCGCGTGGCCGCCACCGGACCAAACCGGTATCCCTCTGGGTCGCAGGCGATGCGCGCGTCATCCTCAACGAGCAGCAGGCGCGGGATCTGGACCCGCAGGTCGCCGCCATCGGCCTCCAGGTGCCCGATGCCGATGCGACCACGCGGCGGGCGGAGGACCTGATGGCCGCGCCGGCCTACCGCCGCACGTACGCCTCTGAGCAGCCGATGGGCGGCGCCATCGCGCCAGACGGGTCCGAGATCTTCTGGGTCACCGCGCCACCGACTGGGCTGTCACCGGCGTGGGTCGACGAGTTCGAGGGCGGCATGCCACTCGACACCGACACGACGGTGCGTGCCATCGACCACGTGAACTTTTCACAACCCTGGCAGACCGCCGACGAAGCGGTGCTCTTCTTGACGAGCATCTTCGGGCTCACCGCCGAAGTGCCGACCGAGGTGGCCGCACCCACCGGGTTGGTGCGCAGCCAAGTCATGCGCACCGTCGACGGCGCGGTTCGATTGCCCCTCAACGTCGCCCCGCAAGTGCTGGACGACTCCGGCATGCCCCAGCACATCGCCTTCGCATGCTCTGACGTCTTCGCGGTGGCACGCCGCGCCCGTGCGCGTGGGTTGCCGTTCCTGTCGGTTCCCGACAACTACTACGACTATGTCGCAGGCCGTTTCGGCGTGGCCGCCGATGCGGTCGCAGCGCTGCGCGAACTCGACCTGCTCTACGACCGAAGCCCCGACGGCGAATTCATCCACTTCTACACCCGCACGGTCGGTTCGGTCTTCTTCGAGTTCGTCGAGCGACGCGCCAATTACGACGGCTATGGCAGCGACAATGCCCCCGTCCGGCTCGCCGCGCAGCGGGCAGGACGCTTCAGCTCGCGGCGATGACTCGGCCTACGTGGCGCCGGCGATGAAGCGCAGCGCCGCCAGGTATCCCTGAACACCCAATCCGGCGATCACTCCCGTCGCGACGGCGCTGATGTAGGAATGGTGCCGGAACTCCTCGCGGGTGTGCACATTCGTGATGTGTACCTCGATCAGCGGCGCCCGCAGCTCCGCGCACGCATCACGGAGGGCAATCGATGTGTGCGTCAGCGCACCGGCATTCAGAATGACCGGATCCCCCGCGTCGGCCGCCGCGTGGACGAAATTGAGCAGCTCTGACTCGGAGTCACTCTGTCGCACAACCGCTTTCAGACCGAGGTCCTCGGCTTCGCTTTCGATCTGCGCGACCAATTGTTCGTGGGTGGTGTTTCCGTACTTCTCCGGCTCGCGGCGGCCGAGCCTGCCGAGGTTGGGCCCGTTGAGCACGAGGACGGTCTTCGCCGGCGGCGGCGTGGCCTGTGTTTCGCTCACTGCTGCTCCCCCTTTCCGATCACCGAATAGGCGGCCGCGAGGAGCGACGGATCCGGCCCCTCCAGGCGACCCGGCTTGCCAAGTCCGTCGAGCACGACGAAACGCAACACACCGGCGCGGGTCTTCTTGTCGCCTGCCATGTATTCCAGCAGCTGAGGCAGCGCGTCGGGATCATATTCGACGGGTAGACCCAGCGCCGTCAGCACGGACTTGTGCCGGTCGGCGGTGTCGTCGTCCAGGCGGCCGGCCAGCCGGCCGAGCTCGGCGGCGAACACCAGACCCACCGATACCGCTGCGCCGTGGCGCCATTTGTAGCGCTCCCGTCGCTCGATCGCGTGAGCGAGCGTATGGCCGTAGTTGAGGATCTCGCGCAGCTGCGACTCCTTCTCGTCGGCGGCGACGACCTCGGCTTTGACGGCGACCGCACGCCGGATCAGCTCGGGGAGCACGGTGCCGGTCGGATCGACGGCGGCCCCGGGATCGGCCTCGATCAGATCGAGAATGACCGGGTCCGCAATGAAACCCGCTTTGACGATCTCGGCCATTCCAGCGACGAGTTCGTTGCGCGGCAACGTTTCCAGCGTGGCGATGTCGACGATCACCGCGGCGGGCTGATGGAACGCACCGACGAGGTTTTTTCCGGCATCGGTGTTGATACCGGTCTTGCCGCCGACCGCGGCGTCGACCATGCCGAGCAGAGTGGTGGGCACGTGCACGATGTCGATGCCGCGCAACCACGTCGCCGCGGCGAAGCCGGCGACGTCGGTGGCCGCTCCCCCGCCGAGGCTGACGATCGCGTCCCTACGGCCGACGCCGATGCGACCAAGCACTTCCCAGATGAACCCCAGAACCGGTAGATCCTTTCCCTTCTCGGCGTCGGGGATCTCGATTCGATGTGCGTCGGTTCCGTTGTCCGCCAAAGCTTTCCGGATGACCTCCGCGGTCTGAGCGAGCGTCGGCTGGTGCAGGATGGCGACCTTGTGCCGTCCCGCCAGGGTGCGTTCCAGCTCGCCGAGCAGCCCGGTCCCGATGATCACGGGATACGGCGGATCGACGTGCACGTCGACGGTTATCGGTTCACTCATGGGGACCCGCAGCTCTCTTGGCCGCCAGTTCCGCAGGCGACGGGGGCGCCTCGGTTGTCGGGGCCGGTGTCAGCGTCGTGGGACTGCGACGCCATGGTGGACGACGCCGGCGCCGGTGCTGTCGCGACGTCTCGGAATTCTCCAGCCGCTCCACGATGTAGCGCACGACCGCGCCCGGGTTGCGACGGTTGGTGTTGACCCGAATGGTCGCGACCCGTCGATAGAGCGGGACTCGCTGCTGCATAAGCGCTTTGAACTTCTCACCACGGTCTCCACCGGCCAACAGCGGCCGCACCGTGGGGCCGTTGGTGCGGCGCACTCCCTCCGCGGCGTTGATCTCTAGATAGATGACCGTGTGACCGGCCAGCGCCTCGCGCACCCCGGCGGTGGTGACCGCGCCGCCGCCAAGTGACAGCACACCGTCGTGGGTTTGGAGCGCCGACCGGATCACGTCCTCTTCGATGCGACGGAACTCAGCCTCGCCGTCGGTGGCGAAGATGTCGGCGATGGTGCGGCCGGTGGTCTCCTCGATGGCGACGTCGGTGTCCAGCAGCGCGAGATCGAGTGCCTTGGCCAGCCGACGGCCGATGGTCGACTTGCCCGACCCGGGCAACCCGATCAGCACCGCTCTAGGAGCCATCAGCCCGACGCCTGAACCGGCTGCGAGGACGGTTCGCGCTCGGCGTCCTGCAGCATTCCCCGCGTGCGCACCGCACGCAGGTAGCTGTCGACGTTGGAACGCGTCTCCGACAGCGAGTCGCCACCGAACTTCTCCAGCGTCGCCCGCGCCAACACCAGCGCCACCATGGTCTCGACGACGACACCGGCCGCGGGCACCGCACACACGTCGGAACGCTGGTGGATGGCGACGGCCTCGTCACCCGTCGCCATGTCGACTGTGGCGAGCGCCCGCGGCACGGTCGAGATCGGCTTCATCGCGGCTCGCACCCGCAGCGGCTGCCCGTTCGTCATCCCGCCTTCGAGGCCGCCGGCCCGATTGGTCGAGCGCATCACACCGTCGGCGCCGGGGTACATCTCGTCGTGGGCCACACTGCCGCGGCGGCGCGCGGTCTCGAAGCCGTCGCCGATCTCCACGCCCTTGATTGCCTGGATGCCCATGACCGCGCCGGCCAGTTGGCTGTCGAGGCGGTTGTCACCGCTGGTGAAGGAGCCCAGGCCGACGGGCAGCCCGTGGACGACCACCTCGACGATTCCCCCGAGTGTGTCACCGTCCTTCTTGGCCGCCTCGATCTCGGCGATCATGGACTCCTCGGCGTCCTTGTCGAACGCGCGCACGGGACTCTCGTCGATCCCGGTCAGATCGGAGAACTGCGGCGGCGGCCCGTCATAGGGCTTCGAGGCGCCGATCGAGATCACATGCGATAGCACCTCGACGCCCAGGGTCTCGCGAAGCAATGCCCGGGCGAAGGTGCCGGCGGCCACGCGGGCGGCCGTCTCGCGTGCGCTGGCCCGTTCCAGGACGGGCCGAGCGTCGTCGAAGCCGTACTTCAGCATGCCTGCGTAGTCGGCGTGGCCGGGCCGCGGACGGGTCAGCGGCTCGTTGCGGGCGCTGTTTTCCAGTTCGGCGGGGTCGACCGGATCGGCCGCCATCACGGTTTCCCACTTGGGCCATTCGGTGTTGCCGATCTCGATGGCGATCGGACCGCCGAGCGTGACGCCGTGCCGGACCCCGGCGAGCATCGTGACCTGGTCTTTTTCGAACTTCATCCGCGCGCCGCGGCCGTAGCCCAGCCGGCGCCTGGCCAGCTGGCCCGCGATGTCGTCGGAGGTCACGTGGATGCCGGCGATCATGCCTTCGACGACGGCCACCAGAGCGCGGCCGTGGGATTCACCAGCTGTAGTCCATCGCAACACGCGTCCCATCTTCCCATAGCTCACTGCCCGCGATTTCCACGCCGATACCGGCGCTGAGCGGGTGTTTGCGCGTGTAAATCGCAACGTGGGCGATACGCGTGGGAAACAGCACCGCGCGAACCTACTTTCATGGATTCAAGATCCGCGTTGACGCTGAGCATCGGGGTGTTGGGCGGGCTGGCGGTGGCCCTGACCGCGGAGGTCATCACCGTCCCGATTTGGGTGGTCTTCCTGACGTGGGCGTCGTTCTTCTTCGTCGGCGGCGGCGTCACCGGATGGGTGCGATCACTGTCGAGCAACCTCGTCGGGGTGCTGATCGCATCGGCAAGCTTGTACGCCGCGCACCTGATGGGCGGCAGCCTCTGGATGACCGCACTCGCCGTCGGCGTCGGCAGCGCCGTGATGGTCCAGGCGTCATGGGTGCCGCTGCTGTCGACGACACCCGCGGTCGTCGTCGGATTCGCGAGCACCGTGTCGACGGTCGCCGGAACCGGCAACACGATCACCGTGACGTCCATTTCGCATCCGGGGCTGGTTGCGGCCATGGCCTGCCTACTCGGTGCGTCGTTCGGGCTGCTGTCCGAATACGTCGCGAACGTCCTCACCCGTGAACCCGCGAAGGAAGGCAGCCCGGCGCAATGAAACTGCAGCACTATCTCGGAGGCCTCGAAGGACTCCCCGAACCTTTGAACCTCGAGAAGCGCGTGTTCGTCGAGGACTGGGAGCAACGGATCTTCGGCATTCACGTGGCGATGATGGGGTTGTCCAATCATCTCGGGGCGGCGTTGCCGCAGTATCCGATCGACGACGTGCCGACATCGTTCAAAGACGAGTGGACCTGGGCGAGTCTGCGCACCGGCGCGGAGGCGATGAATCCGTTCGACTATTTCAAGTTCCGCTACTACGAGAAGTGGCTGGGCGGTATCACCCAGTTCTTCATCGATCAGGGCTATGTCACCGAGGACGAGTTGTCTTCGCGGCAAGCCGAATTGGCGGCCGAGAAGGCACCGGCCGCTCCGGAGCCGGAAGCTGCGATCGACGATCAGGTAGTCGAATACCTGCGCAAGGGCGATAGCCCCCGCCGCGACGTCGCCCATCCGAAGTTCGCCGTCGGTGACCGCGTCCGGATCACCAATGTGCCCGCAGCCGCCCACACCCGCCTACCGGGCTATCTACGGAAACGCGAGGGCACCATCGAGCGGATATTCGAAGGCGACTACGGCTATTTCGTCCACACCGGAGACGGCATCGGCGATCCGATGCCGATCTACATCGTCGCGTTCAGTCCCGACGAACTCTTCGGCGAACGCGCCGAACCCGGAGCGCTCACCATCTACGCCGAGCTGTTCGAGGCATACCTGGAAGGAGTCCAATGAGCGACCAGTTCGCCTACCCCCCGGACCGCGAGGCCGCGAGCGCCGCCAAAGTCGCTGCGCTGGAATCACTTCTGATCGAAAAGGGCGTGATCACCGGACAGACCGTCGACAAGGTCCTTTCCTACTTCGAGTCGGAGATGACACCGCTCAACGGGCGCAAGATCGTGGTGAAGGCCTGGACGGATCCCGACTTCGCCGCTCGCGTCGTCGTCGACACCCCGTCCGCGATCGCCGAACTGGACCTGCCCGACGGCATGGCGGGCGCCGAAGGTGAGCACCTGCAGGCCGTTGCGAACACTCCTGGAATCCACAACCTCATCATCTGCACACTCTGCTCGTGCTTCCCCTGGCCGGTGCTCGGTCTGCCGCCTTACTGGTACAAGGATCCGGTGTTCCGGTCCCGGGCCGCACGCGAGCCGCGCAAGGTGCTCGGCGAGATCGGCGTCGACCTGCCCGCCGACACCGAGATCAAGGTGTGGGACAGCAGCGGGCACTCACGGTGGTTCGTCATTCCCGAACGCCCTTCCGGCACCGACGATTTCACCGATGAGATGTTGATGGACCTCGTGACGACGGAATCCATGATGGGCGTGGCGCTGGCGGGACCGGTGTCATGACGCTGCACGAGACGTGCACGACCGACCAGGCGGCCCCACAGTTCGAGCACGAATGGCAGCGGCGCGCCTTCGGGCTGGCGCTGGCGCTCTCGGAGTTCGGTCATTACGAGTGGAGCGATTTCCAGCAGAGCCTGATCGAAACGATCGGCCGGTGGGAGAACACGCCGGAGAATGAGCGTGGCGACTGGGAGTACTACGACCACTGGGGTCACCGCGCTGACCAAGGTGGTCGACGACCACCACCTGTTGACCAATCCGATGATCGCCAACGGAGACGACCACTAGCGGCGGGCCTGGTTTACCGCTGCCGTGAGGTGGTGGCGAGGCTGTCCAGGACGCGACCGATTTCAGCGACGGCCTGACGTTGCGCGATCTTCTGATCATCGGCCCGGGCGACGATCATCGCCACCTCGCAGATTGCGCCGAAGAGGAAGTGGGCGAGCGGGGCCGGCGGTCTCCGTCCGATACGGCCGGCATCGACGGCACGAGATATCGCGAGCTCCATCAAGTCCAGCAGGGGGGCCTCCAGCCGGCGGATTCCATCCCAGCCGATCGCCGCGGGCGCATCCACCAGGACGATGCGCTGTACCGCAGGGTCCAGACACTCGTCGAGGAACGCGGCGCTCGCCGCCTTGAACGCATCCCACGGGTCCTTCTTGCGCGAGTACGCCGCCACCAGCGGAGCCGTCATGCGTTCGATTTCGCGGCTGAACACGGCTTCGAACAACTGGCGCTTGCCGGCGAAATGGTGATACACGGCACCTTTCGTCACCCCCGCGCGAGCCGCGACCGCGTCAAGGGATATCGCGTCGTAGCCCTCTCGGGCGAACAGTTCGCGCGCGGCGTCAACGAGCGCGGCGGTGGTCGCCTCGGTGCGCTCCGCCTGCGTGCGTCTGGCCAGCCCTCTTGCCACGGGCCGACCATAGTCGAACATCAAGCCGGGTCACAGCACCCGATAGATGCGGTAGTCGATGTGGTTGCGAGATAGGACGTTGTAGCCGACGGTGACCAGTCCCGACAGCCAGCCATAGCGCTCGTCGGCGGTCTCGAACGTCGGCGTGGTCCGCACATACGTCTCGTCGAACCCCAGCACGTCACCGGCGGCCAGCCGATCGAGTCCATCCGCGGGCACGTTGATGACTCCGCGCGCCTCAAAGTGGATCAGCACGCCATCATGCGTCTTGAGCGTGGCGCGGACGTCGACGCGTCCGACTCCGTCGCTCCCGACGATCAGCCAATCTCCCCCGCCGGGCAAGATCTCCCCGCGCAGTTTCGGCCCGTCGATGACGCCGCCCGTCGTGATGAACGTCATCCTGGCACCGACGGGCGTCGTAATCGGTTGTGCTGGTTGAAGATCAACGTGCATGTCGAACAGGTGCTCAACCGGTAGGGCGTCGATCAACGGCAACTGATCGACCGGCGTCGCGGCGGTCACGGGGCCACCACCGCGAGGGCGGCGTTCAGTTGCACACCGTCGACGAAGGTGTCCTTGCGCGCGACGAGCCCGTCCGGCGAAACGTTCACGACGTCGAGGCAGTCGAATCGGATGTCACCCGATATCAGTGCCCAGTCGAGGATCCAATGGTCGTCGCCGAACAGCACCCGGTGGGTCTCCCACGTGAGATCTGGGAATTGGGCGAAGATTTCGGCGAAGGTGCTGCGCACCGCGTCGCGGCCGACGACGGGGTCACCACCCATGTGCATCCAGAACTGGGTGTCGGCCGTGTGCAGGGCCACGATCGCTTCCGGATCGTGGGCCGCCCACGCGGCGAAATATCTCTCCGAGATCGCCTTGAGATCGAGCTTCATCATTTGCATACCCATAGTATGCAATAACATACCGCGAGTATGCAAGGGTTTCGGATCACAACAGGACGAGAGCGGCGGCCGCGGCCGCGGCCACACACATCGAGGGGCCGTGCGGCACAGCCCGTTCCGCGCTCACGATCCGGACGATGACAGCCATACCAGCCGTCAGCAGCGGCGCCGCGACTGCGGCGAGCGACCACACATCGACACCCAAAGCACCCGTCAGTCCCCCGATACCGATCGCGAGCTTGACGTCGCCGGCACCCATGGCCGCCGGGGCGATCAGATGCATGGCGAGGTAGATCGCGAAAAGCGATACCGCGCCGGCCAGCGCAGGTGCCCCACGCCCCGTTGCCGCAGCGCACATCAGGATCGCGAGGGCGCCGGGCACCGTCAGCCAATTGGGCAGCCGTCGCTCGCGAATGTCGAACCAACTGAGCCCGGCAAACCAGGTCAGCACGCAGACGCCGACCGCCGCCACCCCCATTCATTCGAGGCTAGCGTCAGTCCAGGACGGCCCTCATCGCATCTTTGGGCGCAGGCTGACCGGTGAACTGCTCGACCTGGGCGAAGGCCTGATTCAGCAGCATTTGCAAGCCGCTGATCACGCGCCCGCCCGCAGCTTCGACCGCAGTGGCCAGCGGTGTGGGCCACGGATCGTAGATCGCGTCGAGCAGCACGGGCGCAGGCGCCAGCGTGGACACATACGGCGCCACGGCGTCTGCGGGCACGGTGTTGACCATGACGTCCACGCCGGCCACATGTGCCGCCAGCTCCGGGCCATCGATCGCGCACCATTGCGCCCTGACACCGGATTTCGTTGCCAGTTCGACGAACGGGGCTGCCCGTTGCGCATTACGCGCCACCACCGTGATGTGATGGACACCCAGTGCGGCCAGGCCGACCACCACCGCCGGGGCGGTGCCGCCCGCCCCCAAGACCATCGCTCTGCCCGACGCCTCACCCAATGCGCCGGTGACACCGTCGATATCGGTGTTGTCGGCGCGCCATCCGGTAGGTGTCCGCACCAGGGTGTTGGCCGAGCCGACCAACTCGGCGCGTGCCGTGCGTTCGTCGGCGAATTCGAGGGCGGCGAACTTGCCCGGCATCGTCACCGACACTCCCACCCACTCGGGGCCGAAACCGCCCACCAGGGAGGGCAATTGCTCGGCGGTGCACTCGATCCGCTCGTACGTCCACTCGTGCAGCCCCAACGCTCGATAAGCGGCGAGATGCAGCTGCGGCGATCGGGAATGCGCAATGGGTGACCCGAGCACCGCGGCCTTACGAGGACCGCCGCCAGCCGACCTCATGTGCGGTCACCGATTGGAGTCGAGGACACCATTGCGCATCGCGAGTTCGATGTTCGCCAGGTGCTGCTGATAGTCCCGAGTGAAAAGGGTGGTGCCCTGCAGGTCGATGGTCACGAAGTACAGCCAGTCTCCCGGCTCCGGGTTCTCCGCCGCCGCGAGCGCAGGCTGGCCGGGCGAACAGATGGGCGTCGCAGGAAGACCCGGCCGCACGTAGGTGTTCCACGGCGTGAGCTGCCCGCGGTCGCCGTCGGTGGTCGCCACTTCGATCCTGTCGAGCGGATAGTTCACCGTGGAGTCGAACTCCAGCGTGCGGTTCTGGGCCAACCGGTTGTAGATGACCCGGGCAACCTTCGCGAAGTCCTCCGGGGTGGCTTCGCGTTGCACCAGCGAGCCGACGGTCAGGATCTGATACGGCGACATGTTCATCGCTTTCGCGGTGTCGAGGATGCCGCCCGCCTCGTACTGCGCTGCGCTCGTGCTCATCAACGTCGACAGGATCTCCTGCGGCTGCGCGGACGGATCGATGTTCCACGAGCCGGGCGCGATCAATCCTTCCAGGCGGCGGTGGTCGGTGCCCATCGCGTTCACCGGGCCGACGGCCCATTCCGGCACCGAAAGCGCCGACGGTTCCGCCGTGCCCGCCATCTGCTTGAGCGCGTCCACGGCGACACAGTTGCGTTGACCGTCGAGGTCGACACACGTCGCCTTGGAGATCAGGCTGAGGATGCCGTCGGTGACGGCGTTGGTCTTGACGTCCTGAACGTCGTCGAGCTGGCGCCCTTCCGGGATCACCAGCTTGCCAACCCTGTTCGCCGGATCTGCAAGCCGCTCAACGGCGTTGGCGGCCGGGATCTCGGTGCGCACCTTGTAAAAGCCGGGCTGGATCGACGAGATGGCGGCATTTCCCTGGGCCGCCTCGACGAAGGTGGCGGAGTTCGCCACCACTTTCTCATCCTGGAGGGTGTTACCGATCGCGGTCGTGGAGTCCCCGTCGTGGACCTGGATCACCACATCGTTGACGCCGTCGCCGGTGAAATCGCTGCTCGTGCCGAACACGTTGTGCCACAGCTTAGAGCCCAGAAAGACCACACCGATGACGACGACGACCAGGATGCCGAGCGCGAGACCGCCGGCCATGCGACGCTTGCGCCGCCCGCGTGCTTCCCGCAACCGGTCCGCGCGTGTCCTTTTGCGCCGTGGGGGGCCGACCGCCATCGGCTCCACCCGTTCCCGGTGCCAGCTGGGCTCGACGCGTTCGCGGCCCCAATCGTCAGACATCCCCGACCTCGTCCCTGAAGTCACCATGTGCCGCCAACGCCGCGCGCCGCTGATCCAGCCAATTCTGCAGAATGCCGACCGCGGCAGCCTGGTCGATCATCTTTCGCTGTCCCTTGGCCCGCACCCCGGCCTCCCGCAACGACCGCTGCGCCGCAACGGTGGTCAGCCGCTCGTCGGCCAGTCGCACCGGCACCGGCGCGATGCGTGCCGCCAGTTGATCGGCGAGACCGATCGCGTCTTGGGCGGCCGAACCCGACCGGTCGGCGAGGGTGCGCGGCAACCCGACCACCGCTTCGACCGCGTGGAAGTCGTCAACCAACGTCGCCAGCCGTCGCACATGCTTCTCGCCGCCCTTGCGGCGATCCCGCAGCACCGTCTCGACCGGTGTCGCGAGAATCCCGTCCGGATCGCTGACAGCCACCCCGATACGGACGCTGCCCGCGTCGATGCCCAGCCGTCGGCCGGGTCCTGGGTCGGGCGGCTGCAGCGTGGGGCCTGGCCGGTCGGGTTGACGGTCGTCGACGCTCGCCACGCGGTCAGCTCCGGTCCAGTTCGGCACGCAACGCGGCCAACGCCGCCTCGATCCCCGCCGCACCTTTACCGGAGCCCTGTGCCAGATCGGCCTTGCCACCCCCGCGACCGTTCACCGGCGCGCCCAACTGCTTCACCAGATCGTTGGCGCTCAGTCCCAGATCCTGCGCCGCCGGATTGACCGCCACCACGTACGGCACGGAGTCATCCCCACCGTTCGGGCCTTCGGCGATCAGCGCGACGACCGCGGGGTCACCGCCCAGCTTTCCCTTGATGTCGCCGACGAGCGTGCGCAGATCCGCCGCCGACATTCCGCCGGCCATCCGCTGTGCCACGAGGTGGACCTTACCGACCCGTTCGGCACCTGCGGCGGCATTCGCGGCCGCGGCGCGCGCGTTCGCCAGGCGCATCCGGTCGAGTTCCTTCTCGGCGGCCCGTAGCCGTTCGACGAGGTTGGCCACCCGGGCCGGTACCTCGTCCGACGGCACCTTCAGTGATGACGCCAGCCCCGCCATCAGGGCGCGTTCCTTGGCCAGGTGGCGGAACGAGTCCAACCCGACGTACGCCTCGACGCGACGCACGCCTGAGCCGACCGAGGATTCGCCGAGGATCGTGACGGGCCCGATCTGTGCCGAGCTGTTGACGTGGGTGCCGCCGCAGAGTTCGAGCGAGAAGGGGCCGCCGATCTCGACGACTCGGACCTCATCGGGGTAGGCCTCGCCGAACAGGGCCATCGCGCCCATCGACTTGGCCTTCTCCAGATCGGTGGTGAAACTGTGCACTTCGAAGTTGGCTTCAACCGCCTCGTTGGTGACTTCTTCGATCTGGGTCCGCTGGTCCTCGGACAGCGCGCCCTGCCAGTTGAAGTCGAACCGCAGATAGCCGGGGCGGTTCAGCGATCCTGCCTGAACGGCGTTGGGCCCCAACACCTGCCGAAGGGCCGCGTGCACCATGTGGGTTCCGGAATGCCCCTGGGTCGCGCCATGGCGCCACCTCGGGTCGACGGCGGCCACCACAGTGTCGCCCTCCACGAACTCGCCGGACTCGACGTTGATTCGGTGTGCCCACAGGGTTTTGGCGATCTTCTGGACGTCGGTCACCGCGGCCTTGGCCGCTGCGGACGCACCCGCGCCGGTGATCGTGCCCTCGTCGGCGATCTGCCCGCCGGACTCCGCGTAGAAGGGGCTGCGATCGAGAACGAGTTCCACGCGGTCGGCGTCGTGCGTCCCGTGCCCGATGACGGGTACCCGCTTGCCGTCGACGAAGATGCCGAGAATCCTTGCCTCGGTGGTCAACTCGTCGAAACCGGTGAACTCGGTGGGGGCAGTGTCGACGAGTTCGCGGTATGCCGACAGATCGGAGTGCGCCTGCTTGCGTGCCGCCGCGTCTGCCTTGGCGCGCCGGCGCTGCTCGGCCATCAACCCGCGGAAGCCCTCTTCGTCGACGCTCAGGTCGGCTTCGGCGGCCATCTCCAGCGTCAGTTCCAGCGGGAAGCCGTACGTGTCGTGCAGGGTGAATGCATCGGTTCCGGAGATGGTCGACTTGCCCGAGCGCTTGGTCGTGGCGGCCGCCTCGTCGAACAGCCGGGACCCTGACGCCAGCGTCCGGTTGAAGGCGGTCTCCTCTGCGACGGCGATGCGCTGGATGCGATCGAAGTCGGTGACCAGTTCCGGATACGACGGGCCCATCGCGTCGCGAACCGTGGTCATCAACTCGGCGACGATCGGTTGCTCGACGCCCAGCAGCTTCGCCGCGCGGATGATCCTGCGCAGCAACCGGCGCAGGACGTAGCCGCGGCCCTCGTTTCCGGGACTGACGCCGTCGCCGATGATGATCGCGGCGGTACGACTGTGGTCGGCGATGATGCGGTACCGGACGTCGTCTCCGTGGTTGCCTTGGCCGTACCCCCGTGGGGCGACGGCGGCGACCAGGTCGATCACCGGACGCAGCAGATCAGTCTCGTAGACGTTGTCGACATCCTGCAGCAGGCACGCGACCCGCTCGACGCCCATGCCGGTGTCGATGTTCTTGCGCGGCAGCGGGCCGAGGATCTCGAAGTTCTCCTTCGATGTGCCCTCGCCGCGTTCGTTCTGCATGAACACGAGATTCCAGATCTCGATGTAGCGGTCCTCGTTGGCCTCGGGTCCACCCTCGATGCCGTACTCCGGCCCGCGGTCGTAGTAGATCTCCGATGAGGGCCCGCACGGTCCGGGGATACCCATCGACCAGTAGTTGTCGGCCATGCCGCGGCGCTGGATGCGCTCCAGGGGCAGTCCGGCGACTTCCTGCCACAGCCGGATCGCTTCGTCGTCATCGAGATACACGGTCGCCCAGATTCTTTCGGGGTCCATGCCGTACCCGCCCTGCTCGACGGGGTTCGTCAGCAGGCTCCATGCGAACTCGATGGCGCCCTTCTTGAAGTAGTCGCCGAAGCTGAAATTGCCCGCCATCTGGAAGAAGGTGTTGTGACGGGTGGTGATGCCGACCTCGTCGATGTCCGGGGTGCGGATGCACTTCTGAACACTCACCGCGCGATCCCAGGGCGGTCGGCGCTGCCCGAGGAAGTAGGGCACGAACTGCACCATGCCGGCGTTGACGAACAGCAGGTTGGGGTCGTCGAGGATCACCGAGGCGCTGGGGACCTCGGTATGGCCCGCCTTCACGAAGTGATCAAGGAAGCGCTTCCTGATCTCGTGTGTCTGCACGTTCTTTCTGTTCCTTGTTCTATCGGGTGGCCCTATGGGTGGCTTCCGCAATTACCTGCGACTATTCGACCGCACCACAGTACCGGTCGCAGTTGTGGCGCCTGAAAGGCCAACGAACCGGCACCGCGTCAGGTGCCGGTTAGGCGCCGATAAAGCTCAACCGAACCTTGCGCTGCGGATTGTCGCTGTTCAGATCCACCAGCACGACGCTCTGCCACGTGCCGAGCAGCGGCTTTCCGCCCTGCACGGGCACCGTCACCGATGGCGAGACCAGCGCGGGCAGCACATGGTCGGCGCCGTGCCCCGGGGCGCCGTGGGCATGGCGATAGCGGTCATCGCGAGGCAGCAGGCGTTCCAGCGTGTCCAGCAGGTCGTCATCGGACCCGGCACCGGTCTCGATGATCGCGACACCGGCCGTCGCGTGCGGGACAAAGACATTGCACAAGCCGTCTTGGTGCGCACTGCAGAACGCGCGCACCTCATCGGTGAGGTCGACGATGCGGCGCCTGGCGGTGTCGATATCGAGTACATCCGTGTCCACGTCGTCGAGCCTACGAGCAATCGGCGGGATTGACGCGAGCGTTTATTTCGCCGGAGGCAGGGGTATCGCTGCTTGACCAGGGTGATCTACGAACGGCCCTGCCACTAGTCATCGGAGGCATCGTGACCATCACCGGCATCATCACCGCAATACTCATCGGCATCGTCATCGGCGTACTGGCCAGGCTGCTGCTACCGGGTAAGCAGCCCATTGGGATGCTCGTAACGATCCTGGTCGGCATCGTCGCCGCGTTGATCGGTACTTGGCTTGCCCAGGCGCTCGGCATTTCCACCACAACGCCCGGCGTCGACTGGGGGGAGCTGCTCGTTCAGCTCGTCGTGGCCGTGATCGGAGTGGCGCTCGTGTCGGCGCTCATGGGACGTGGTCGCACCGGCATGACGGGCCGCCGGCGCTCGGGCTTGATGCGCTGACGCGTACCACCCGAATAGCGATCCCGGCTGGACCCCTGCAGCCGGGATCGCTCCTTCTCGAGGTCAGAGGCTCTTGAGTAAGGCGTCGAGCTTCTCGTAGCCCTCGGTCATTCCGCCTTCCATGCCGGAAGAAAGCAGTGCGTCTCGCGCCTCGGTGTTGGGGCAGATCGACCGGCCCCGCAGCCGGGAACGGCCGTTGCCGAGGTCCTCGAACCACATGTACTCGATGTTCACCATGTCCGGCGCACCTTCGAATTCGAAGGTCTGCAGGATGAACTCGTTGTCTCGCACGGTGTGGAACGTGCCGTTGAAGCCGAACGTCCCTTCGTCGTTTGAGTGCGTATAGCGGTACCCGCCATGGCTTTTGAAGTCCCACTCGGTGATCTCCATCTCCAGACCATGCGGGCCGAGCCACTGCTTCATCAGCTCGGGCTCGGCATGCGCCCGGAACAGCGCTTCGACCGGAGCGTCGAACTCGCGGGTGAACTCCATGGCCAGGGTGTCGACCGGGGCGTTGAGGTCCAATGCGTTCGTCATGTGGTGCGTCCTTTCTCCTGGGTGTCGGGCATGCCGGCCAGCAGGGCGTCCAGCCGGCGGTAACTGCGCTCGGCGTCGAGCCGATATCGGTCGATCCATGCGGTCAGCCGCTCCAGCGCGGCGGCGTCGAGGTGAACCGGCCGTCGCTGTGCGTCGCGGGTCCGCGTGACGAGACCCGCATGCTCGAGCACCTGAATGTGCTTGGACACCGCCTGTTTGGTGATGTCGAACGGTGCGGCCAGCTCGTTGACCGTGGCCGGCCCCCTGGACAGTCGCGCGACGATCGCACGTCGAACCGGGTCGGCCAGCGCCAGGAAGGCGCGATCGAGCTGCGCATCCGCATCGCCATCACTCCCCATTATCAACCTTGCGTTTGATCAATGCTTCGGTTGAATACCAACGTAGGACGGTGTGCGGTGCGTGTCAAGGGGTGGCGATTTTTCGCCGAGACTGCAAGCAGATCGCCATCTGGGCCGAAATCGCGATCTGTCCGCAGTCTCGGCGGGAATGAGGCGTCGAAACCGTCAGCGCTTCTTGCGGATGATCGCGCGCAGCTTGTCCAGGCGCGTCGCGATCTCACGTTCGGCTCCGTGGGTGGTCGGCTGGTAATAGTCGACGCCGACCAGCTCATCGGGCGGATATTGCTGGGGCACAACGCCATCGGGATCGTCGTGCGCGTACTTGTAGCCGATCGCGTTTCCCAGTTTCTCGGCGCCGGAGTAGTGGCCGTCGCGCAGATGGGTCGGCACCTGACCGGCCTTGCCCGCCCTGATGTCAGCCATCGCGGCTCCCAGGGCGGTGGTGACGGCATTCGACTTGGGTGCGGTCGCCAGGTGAACGGTCGCGTGGGCCAGCGTGAGCTGCCCCTCCGGCATTCCGATGAGCTGCACGGTCTGAGCTGCGGCGACGGCCGTCTGCAGGGCCGTCGGATCGGCCATGCCGATGTCTTCGCTGGCGAGAATCATGAGTCGTCTGGCGATGAACCGTGGGTCCTCCCCCGCGACCAGCATTCGGGACAGGTAGTGCAGCGCGGCATCGACGTCGGAACCGCGGACCGACTTGATGAACGCGCTGATGACGTCGTAGTGCTGATCGCCGTCGCGGTCATAGCGGACGGCGGCCTTGTCCAGCGACTGCTCGATCACCTCGACCGTCACGTCGCCGGCCTCGGCCGCGACCTCGAGGGCCGTCAGCGCGCGACGGGCATCGCCTGCCGACAGCTGCACCAGTAACTCGACGGCATCGTCGGTGACCGTGACCTTGCCACCGAGGCCACGTTCGTCGTCGATCGCGCGCCGCACGAGTTCGCGCACCGCGTCGGCGCCGAGGGGGTGCAGTTGCAGGATCAGTGACCGCGAAAGCAGCGGTGCGACGACGGAGAACGACGGGTTCTCGGTGGTGGCCGCGACCAGCAGCACCACTCGATTCTCGACGGCGGACAGCAGCGCGTCCTGTTGCGTCTTGGAGAACCGGTGCACCTCATCGATGAACAGCACGGTCTGCTCACCGTGTGCGGCCGCCCGCCGCGCGGTATCGATGACGGCGCGGACCTCTTTCACGCCGGCCGACAACGCCGAAAGCGCCTCGAAACGGCGGCCGGTCGCCCCCGAGATCAGCGATGCGAGTGTCGTCTTACCGGTGCCGGGCGGACCGTAGAGAATGACCGACGCCGCTCCCGAACCCTCGACCATCCGGCGCAGCGGCGAACCCGGCTGCAGCAGGTGGTCCTGTCCGACGACCTCGTCGAGGGTGGCGGGCCGCATCCGCACCGCAAGCGGGGTGGACGCGCCGACGGGGGCGACCCCCGACGACCGCTCTTCGCCGGGCACGTCAAACAGACCGTCGGCCACGCTCTCTGCTTACCACGAGGCGATGACGCGACGCGTTCACGACTCCGCTGGTTGTGTCACGAAGTCGATCAGCTCCTCGACGCGGCCGATGAGCGCGGGCTCGAGGTCGTTCCAGTCGCGCACGCGGCCCCGGATCCGCTGCCACGCTCTCGCGATGTCGGCCTGTTGGGCGCACGGCCAGCCCAGCTTGTCGCACACGCCCTTCTTCCAGTCCGTGCCCTTGGGGATGACGGGCCACTCCTGCACCCCGATCCGGCCGGGTTTGACCGCCTGCCAGATGTCGATGAACGGATGTCCGACGACGAGCGTGTGCGCGCCGCCGGGACCCCGGCGGACCGCATCGGCGATTCGCGCCTCCTTCGAGCCGGCCACGAGATGGTCGACGAGCACACCAAGCCGTCGTCCGGGTGCCGGCCGGAACTCTTCGACGATCGCGGCGAGATCGTCGACGCCCCCGAGATATTCGACGACGACCCCCTCGACGCGAAGATCGTCACCCCACACCTGCTCGACGAGCTCCGCGTCATGGCGGCCCTCGACGTAGATGCGACTCGCCAACGCCACTTTCGCGCGCGCGCCGGCCACGGCCACCGATCCCGACGCGGTCCTCGACGTCTGCGGTGCCGAGCGCTTCGGCGGAGTCAGGATGACGGGCCGGCCGTCGACGAGATAACCGGGACCGACCGGAAACGGTTTCTTGCGGCCGTTGCGATCCTCGAGTTCCATCCGGCCGTACTCGACGCGCATCACCGCGCCGACGAAGCCGGTTTGAGCGTCCTCGACGACCATGCCGATCTCGACCGGCAGCTCAACCGAACGGGGACGTTTCCGGTGCGGGTTCGATGCGAGGACGTCAGAGCCATAGCGATCAGCCACCGCGTGATCGTAGGGTCAGCACCGTGCTGCTGAACCGCGACACGGCGGAGGGAATCGCTAACGGCAGCATCACACTTGTGCTCCGCCGCTGGGACGCGCCGAGGGTCAAGGCAGGCGGCACGCAGCGCACCATGGCGGGCACGATTCGCATCGACGACGTCGCCGAATTCCCCGGACACCACCGGGTGACCGCTGCGCAGGCCCGGGCGGCCGGTTACCCGGATGCCGCGACCGCCCAGAAAGACCTGAACCGCAGGCAGGCCCGGCACACCTATGCGATCGCGGTCTCCTTCCTGGCACCCGACGAACGGCCCGCGCTTGCCGCCGAGGACCGGCTGTCACCCGCCGATGTGGCTGCGATCACGGCGCGCCTGGACCGCTGGGACGCAGCCACCGAGCCGTGGACGAGGCAGTACCTGCAATTGATCGGCGCCAACGAGGCGGTGCGCGCACCCGATCTCGCCGACCGCGTCGGGATGGACGTACCCCGGTTCAAACGCCGCGTCCGCCAACTCAAGGGGCTGGGCCTGACAATCAGCCTGGACGTGGGTTACCGCCTATCGGGACGCGGCAGAGCCTTCCTGCGACTGTCGGGGTAAAGATGAACCCGTGATGGAGCTATCGAAGTATGGGCCGTGGGCCGTCGTGGCTGGCGGCTCCGAGGGCGTCGGCGCGGAATTCGCGCGGCAGTTGGCTGCCGCGGGAATCAACCTCGTCCTGATCGCCCGAAAGCCCGATCCCCTGGCCGAGACCGCGGAAACGTGTCGTGCCCTGGGCGTCGAAGTACGAACACTCGCTGTGGATTTGGTGTCGGCCGACGCGGTGACTCGCATCGCGGATGCCACTTCCGACCTCGAGGTGGGTCTGCTCATCTACAACGCGGGCGCGAACACCTGCAGCGAGCACTTCCTGGATGGTGCGCTGAGCGACTTCGGCGGGGTGATCGACCTCAACATCGGCACCATGCTGGCACTGGTGCAGCACTTCGGCAGGCCGATGCGGGATCGCCGGCGTGGCGGCATCCTGATGGTCGGCTCGATGGCCGGCTACCTCGGCTCGGTGCGGCACACCGTATACGGGGGTGTGAAGGCCTTCGGGCGCATCTTCGCCGAAGGGCTGTGGCTCGAGCTTCGCGAGTACGGCGTCGACGTGCTGGAGTTGGTGCTCGGAGTCACCCGCACCCCGGCCATGGAGCGCGTCGGGCTGAACTTCGACGTCCCGGGCATGCGCGTCGCCGACCCGGCGGACGTCGCCCGCGAGGGGCTCGAACAACTCCCCCACGGCCCGATCCATATCGCAGGAGGCAATGGGGATGACATCGCTCGTCGAAACGATCCCGACCGCGTGAAAGTGGTTCTCGGTACGCACAAGTTCATGGAAAAACTCATGGGATCCGGTTAGTTGAAAGGAATTTCGTTGAACGACGAGCGGGTTTTCGAACTGGAACGACGGCTCGAACGCATCGAGGAAGAGCGCGCGATCGAGCGGTTGATCGCCTCGTACGGACCGCTGGTCGACGCCGGTGAAGCCGACGCCGCGGCACAGTTGTGGGCCACCGACGGGAGCTACGACGTGGAGGGCTGGTCGATGCGCAGCCGCGAGGACGTGGCCGCCATGGTGCGCTCCGACGCCCATCAGGGGCTGATCCACCGGGGCTGCAGTCATTTCCTGGGCCCGGCGGTGGTGACCGTCGATGGCATGGACGCGGTGGCGGTGTGCGAGTCGGTCCTGTTGGTTCATCGCGGCGAGGGGTTCGTCGTCGCGCGCGCAGGAGTCAACCACTTCCGGCTACGGCTCATCGACGACCGTTGGCAGATCGTCGAACGCACGACGCGGACGCTGGACGGCAAATCGGAGGCACGCGATCTTCTGGCCTCGGGGATCGCAGGCTCATGAGCGGACAACTCGATGGCAAGGTGGCGCTGGTGACCGGCGCAGGCGCGGGCATCGGCGAGGGCATCGTCCGACGCTTCGACGATGAGGGTGCCAGGGTGGTGGTCGCCGAGATCGACTCGGCGGCAGGCGAAGCCGTCGCCCAGTCGATAGGCGGAACGTATGTCGGCACGGACGTGTCCGACCGCGAGCAGGTCGAGAACGCGGTGCAGACCGCGCTGTCGGCGTACGGGTCCATCGACATCGTGGTGAACAACGCCTGGGGCGGCGGCGGGATCGGCCGGGTCGAGAAGAAGACCGACGAACAACTGTCGCAGGGCATCGCCGTCGGCTACTACGGTCCCTTCTGGGCGATGCGCGCTGCGTTCCCGCACATGAAGGAGCGCGGTTGGGGTCGGGTCATCAACATGTGCAGCCTCAATGGCGTCAATGCCCACATGGGCTCATTGGAGTACAACGCGGCCAAAGAGGCGCTGCGCGCCCTCACCCGCACCGCGGCACGGGAGTGGGCGCCCACGGGCGTCACCGTCAACGCGATCTGCCCGGCGGCCAAGAGCCAGGCCTTCTTTCGCGCGATCGGCGAGTACCCCGAACTGGAGTCGGTGGCCGATGCGGCGAACCCGATGGGACGCATGGGCGACCCCTATGACGACATCGCGCCCGTTGCGGTGTTCCTGGCCGGCGAGGGCTCGCGTTACCTGACGGGCAATACGCTGTTCGTCGACGGCGGCGGTCACATCAACGGCACACCGTGGGCCCCTGATCTCGGCGACTAGCCCAACTGCGTCTGCTGATCCTCCGCCGGGGCGCCGATCTCGGCGAGCTTCACCGGATTCGAGGTGATCTCGTCGATCACCGTGTGGATGAACCGCATCTTCTCGAGCACCGGGCCGCGTAGAACGAAGGGATAGAGATCGTCCTTGCCCATCGAGCGGTTCACCATGTTCAGTGCCCACGACAGCGGCAGCCAGAGGTCAATGATCGTGTCGAAACCGCTGGGCCCCAACGTGCGTCGTTCGAAGGTGGCACCGGCGGGTGCGAACCCGAAGGCGGCGGCGGTGTCCAGGGTGTCGCGGATATGCAGGTAATGGGCGAAGGTCTCCGCCCAATCCTCGGCCGGATGCATCGTGGCGTAGGACGACACGTAATCCTTTTGCCAGCCGGCAGGCGCACCCTCGCTGTAGTGGCGATCCAGCGCCGCCTGATAGTCGAGGTCGGGATCGCCGAACAGCTCGTTGAACCGCTCCAGGTAGTCCGACGACGTCCCGATGAGACGGTAGAAGTAGTAGTGCCCGATCTCGTGACGGAAGTGTCCGAGCAGGGTGCGGTACGGCTCGTCCATCGAGATGCGCAGCTGCTCGCGGTGCACGTCGTCACCCTCGGCCAGGTCCAGCGTGATGACCCCGTTGGCATGACCGGTGAAGACCTTCTCGAATTGACTGGACAGCAGGTCGAACGCGAGCCCGTACTCCGGATCAGCGTCGCGGCCCACGATGGGCAGCTTGAGCTCGTACAGCTCGGCGATCATCCGCCGCTTGGCCCGTTCCGCCGTCGCGAACGCGGCCAGCGCGACCGCGTCGGCATCGTTGGGCCTCAAGCGGGTCAGCGCGCACGATGCGCACAGCTTGGCGATCGGCCCTTTCTCCACCAGCCAGTTGCATTCTGCGAGATGCAGATTCGCACATAGCCGGTACTCGCTGGAGTCCACGGCGCCGGCATGCTCTGACTCGGGGCCCGGCGCGATGACCAGCAGCGCCATGTCGTCCAGCGAAAAGCCGATCCTGCTGCGACAGGACAGGCAGACCGAATTCTCGAATGCCAGCCGCTGGCCGCAGTTGGGACAGGTGAAGTCACGCATGAAGCACACCGCCGTCGCAGGGCGCAACGTCGACCGCGACGTCGATCTTGCTGCGTTCGGAGTCGGTGTAGATGATGCCGCGCAGCGGCGGAACGTCCGCGTAGTCGCGCCCGAAACCGACGGTGATGTAGCGCTCGTCGACCATCTGGGCGTTAGTGGGATCGAAACCGAGCCACTGGTTTTGCGGCGTCCACACAGACGCCCATGCGTGCGTGGCGTCGATTCCCACCATGCGTTCCTTTCCCGGAGGTGGGTCGGTGGCCAGATAACCGGATACGTAGCTGGCTGCCAACCCGTTGGCACGCAGGCAGGCGATGGCAAGCCGCGCGAAGTCCTGACATACCCCTTCCCGGGCAGTCAAAACCTCGCTCACCCGAGTCGACACCGTCGTCGAGCCGGAGCGGTAGGTGAAATCTGTGTAGATCCGCGAATTCAGGTCGCGCAGCACCTCGATGAGCGGGCGCCCCGGCTCGAAACTCGGTGCGGCATAGTCACGTAGCCCGTCGGTGATTTCGGCCGAACGCAGGTCGAGGGTGAACTCCATGGCCAGTGCGCCGTCCGTTCCGACGGGCCTGGAGATCTCCCACGGCGCGCGCGCCGATCCGCCGTCATAGAGGTCGGCGGGCGGCGGATCCACCTCGACCACCGAGCGGCTCGTGATCGACAGCGTCTCGTGCCGCTCGGTGACGTGGAAGTACGAACTGATGTTGCCGTAGGCGTCGCGGCTGGTGGAGCTGTCCGCTGCCGTCGGTTCGATCTCGAGCGAGTGCGAAAGGCACCGCTGCCGCGCGGAGTCGCGCGGGGTCAGGAAGCCGCGACCGTAGCTACTGGTCACGACATCCGAGTAGCGGTACACCGTGCGGTGCGACACCTGATAGCACCGGCTCGATCCTGAGGTCGTGGGCCCATCGTTTTCCCGAGGGCCTGTCACGGCATCACCCTGCGCTCATCGGGGCCCCACAGCGGCTGCATTTCGCCTGGCAAAGACAGATGGGTCGCGGTGATGACGGTGGACAGTTCGCGCAGATCGGCGTGGGTGTCGTTGAGCAACGACGCTAGGTCTGCACGGCGACCCTCGGCCGTCACCTCGTCGAGGTCGGCAGGCTCGATGCGGCGCAACCGGGCATTGATCTCCTCGACCAGCCGCTCAGGCCGCGATGAACCCGACGACCCGGGCAACGCCTTCAGTGCGATACGAAGCCGCTCGAGCTGGAAAGCCAGCGAGCGTGGATTCTCGGCGTCCATCAAGACCAGATCGGCCACGGCGGCAACACTAACCATTCCGGGGTTGCGTCTCCGATAAATGACCGCCGATTCACATGCCACCAGCGTGGATTCGGTGATGGTCTGCTCAGCACCTGGATTGCGGACCGTGATGAGAGTGGCCCGCAGGAGTGCCGTGAGACCCAGCCCACGTTCGATCCGCTTGCCGATGTCCATCATGGTCCAGCCCACGTCATGCACCATGGACTCGGCGGCGACGCCCGACAGCGCCAGCATGCCCGACAGCGTCAGACTGGTCGTCGAGGACAAGAACGCCTCGCCCTCGGCCTTGGACTCCGGTGGCTCGTCGGCGGGCCGACCGAACGGCTGAGCCGGGGCGTGCAGCAGCGCGCGCTCGACGGCCGCCAACACCATCCAGGTGTCGTTGGACATCTGGTCGCGAACCGCACGCGCGGCGAGACCAAGACGTTCGACCGACTGCGCGAGGGAGCCGGGACGATGCCGGTCGGCCGTCAGCGACCACAACGTCGTCGGCGCCGTCGCCACTATCTCGGCGTAATCACCGTCACCGATGCTGGTTCCGGTGATCGAACCGAGCGCGGTGAGCAGCACCGGGACGCACTCGCTGCCGGCCAGCTCCCGGCGGTAACGGAATTCGTGATAGCGCTCGCGAGTCACGGTGAGCAGGCGCGCCATGTTCTCCGCGCGTTCGGCGTAGCGGCCCATCCAGAACAGATCGGACAACACACGCGGCGAGCTGACCGCCCGAGTGGGACTGGGCATGATCGCCGGCAGCTCCACCGGCGGTGCGGTCGGGGTCCGCTCCGCGGTCACCCGCGTCGGTGTGCGAACCCAGATATCCTTGGCTGCAACGGTATTCAGTCGATACGCCGCGTGTCCGGGTGCGACGAGGTAGCCGAGTCCGCCGATCATCGGCGCGTAACCACTTCGCTGCGAGACCGTGAACAAACGCATGCCTACGTTGGCCGCCGACAGTCCACCGGTGTAGTAGTCGGTGGGAGCCGAGGAGAACTGCGGCAGCTGCTGGCCCACCCATTGCCACGGCGTGGTTTCGATGCGCACGCCGAGTTCCCGACGCTGCGCAGACGACAGGGCCGGCCCGACAATCGCCTGGCCCCCGGTGACCGGTCGGATCAGCAGCGACGCCAGGTTACTCAACAAATGTGAGCGTTCGGTGTTGATGCCGCCCCAATACATCTCCGCCGTCCGTAACAGCGGCGTCTCCCCCAGTAGGCGTTCGGCGAGTTCAGGTAGAAAACGAAGCAGTCCAGGGCTTTCCAGGATGCCGCTGCCGAGCGAGTTGACAACGCTGACCGCGCCGCGACGCAACACCTCGACCAACCCGACGACGCCCAGGCGCGAATCCGGCCGTAGGTCAAGCGGATCCGCGTAATCGGCGTCGACGCGGCGCAGCACCACGTCGACGCGCTTCAGCGTGCCCATCGATCGCATCCACAGCTTGCCGTCACGCACCACCAGATCGGCACTCTCCACCAGTGGGAAGCCGAGCACGCTCGCCAGGTAGGCCTGATCAAAGGCCGTCTCGGAGTGGATTCCGGGACTGAGCACCACGACAACGGGTTCTTCGGCGGACTCGGGCGCGACGTCGATCAGTGCGAGGCGCAGCGCTTGGGCCCACGGCGAGGCTGGACGCGGCCCGATGCGCTCGTACAGATCGGGAAATGCGTGCGCCACCACCCGACGGTCGGCCAATGCGTATCCCGCGCCCGACGGCGCCTGCGTCCAGTCCGCGTTGACCAGGAAGCTGCCATCATGTCCGCGGCTGATGTCGCAGCCGTGCATGAACAGCTGGTGGCGGCCAGGCACCTCGATCCCGCGTGCTGCGCGAATGTAGCCGGGGTGCGCGAAGAGTAATTGCGGGGGCAACACCCCACTGGTCACCGACTCGCGTGCGCCGTAGAGATCGGTCAGGATTGCGTCGAGCAACCGCGAACGCTGCAGCAGGCCGGCTTCCAGGATGTCCCAGTCGGACGACGAGATCACCAACGGCAACGCGTCGAGCTGCCATGGCCCGGGGTCGGCCGCCCCGTTTCCGTTGGTGACGGCGTCGCCGTTGCGGTCGACCTGGACGTAGGTGATGCCGTCGTTGTCGACCAAGCCGCGCACCGTCGACCGAAGCTGGTTGAGGCCGATACGGCCACGCTCGCCGACGCATTCGGCGAGCTCCTGCCAGGCCGGCCGGATATTGCCTGCGGGATCGACGAATTCGTCGTACCCGCCGACCGCACTCCCGCGTACGTCGAACAGCGCCTGCTGGGCTCGCGCACCGCGATAACGCGACAGCAGGTTGTCGATGTCGTGGGGAGTCGTTGCGGGTAGGGCCATCACTGCAGAACGGTACGCACCCGGCGCAGATCCAAGATTCCCGGCGCGCCCACATCGGTGGATTGGCGGGCCTGCTTCTCCCGGATGTCGGCCATGTCGACCTTGCCGGGGGTGAAGCCGGTGGTCTCGAATCGTCGGCCGCGTCGCGACTCGGCTTCCACGGCGTTGACGGGCGGACGGTCATAAGCCCGGCCGCCGGGATGCGACACGTGATACGTGCAGCCGCCGCGTGACATGCCGGTCGCGGTGTCCACGAGTTCGAACCGCAACGGCCCGTCCACAGTGATCGTCGGATGCAGCGCGCTCGGGGGCTGCCACGCGCGGAACCTCAAGCCACCCACCTGGACATCGGGGTTGTCGGTGGCGAGCAGCGGTATCGGGTAGCCGTTGGCGGTCACGATGTAGCGTTGACGGTCCGCGCCGATGAGCCGGACCTGAATGCGCTCGATCGATGAGTCGACGTAGCGTGCCGTGCCACCTCCGGCCGACTCCTCCCCCAGCACATTCCACGGCTCGATCGCCCCGCGCAGCTCGATCTCCACTCCGTCGAACACGGCCGTGCCGATGCGCGGGAACCGGAACTCCGTAAACGGGTCGAGCCAGCTGGTGTCGAAGTTGATGCCGTGCGCACGCAGGTCTGCGGCCACGCCGGCGATGTCGTGAATCAGGAAGTGCGGCAACAGGTATCGGCCGTGCAGGTTGGCGCCGTGTCGGATGAGCGGCGCTCTCAGCGGTTCGTCCCAGAACCATGCGACCAGCGACCGCACCAGCAGGGACTGCACCATCGCCATCTGGTAGTGCGGCGGCATCTCGAACCCGCGCAGCTCCAGCAGGCCGAGTCGACCGCGTGGACCGTCGGGGCTGTACAGCTTGTCGATGCAGAACTCGGCGCGGTGGGTATTGCCGGTGATGTCGCTCAGCAGGTGCCGCAACGCCCGGTCGACGATCCACGGCCGTGGTCCGCCCTCGCCGGCGGATAGTCGCGCGATCTCGGCGAATGCGATCTCGAGTTCGTACAGCGACTCCGCGCGCCCTTCGTCCACCCGGGGCGCCTGCGATGTCGTGCCGATGAACCGTCCCGCGAACAGGTAGGACAGCGACGGATGCCGCTGCCAATACGTCAGCATCGACACCAGCAGGTCGGGCCGGCGCAACAGCGGTGAGTCCGCGGGGGTGATGCCGCCCAGCGTGATGTGGTTGCCCCCGCCGGTGCCGCCGTGGCTGCCGTCGACCTCGAATGACTCGGTCGACAGCCGGGCCAGCCGGGCCTCGCTGTACAGCGTTTCCAGCTGTTGGCGCTGCTCGGCGAAACTGGCTGTGGGTGCCACGTTGACCTCGATGACGCCGGGGTCGGGGGTGACGGTCATCGAGGTGATCCGCGGGTCCGGCGGCGGCCCGTAACCCTCGAGGACGATCGGACAGCCGGCCTTGGCCGCCGCGGCCTCCACGCGGCGAATGAGGTCGACGAAATGGTCCGCGTCGTCGGTCGGCGGGAGATAGATGTAGAGCAGCCCTTCGCGGATCTCGGCGACGACGGCAGTCGTCGGCGTAGCGTCGACATCCACGACTTCCGCGTCGTCCGAGCGGGATTCGACGGACAACGCCCCGCGGCGCACCAGGGGATCGGCAGCATAGGTTGGCTGAGGCGGACGCCAGCTGATGGACTTCAGCGGCAGCCGCAGCCCCGCGGGTGAGTCGCCGTCGAGCAGGACGATGCGCCCGCGCCGCAGCCGCCAGTCCGCACTGGCCCAGCCGGACCCGTCGTCGGCGCGGTGCAACGGCAGCACGTAGGCCGCCGGTTCGGTGACCGACTCCTCCAGCCGTGCGACCAGCGCCGCCCGCGCCTCGGCGGTGTCCGCTTCCAGATCGTCTGTCGCATCGACGGGTTCGCCCGCCGGCAGGCGCACCGCGGCGCCGAGTCGGTTCAACGCATCCTCGTACGCGGGCCGAATCTGAGAAGGGGGCAGCCCAAGTCCGTCGGCGAGCGCACCGAGCACCCGCAGTCCGGCGTCGGGCGCGACCTCGATCCTCTCCGGCGTCGACGGCCACGGATCGGCGAGCAACGTCTCATCGCGCCACAGCGGTTCGCCGTCGGTGCGCCAGAACAGTCCGATCTGCCAGCGCGGCAACGGTTCTCCCGGATACCACTTACCCTGGTTGCGGTGAACCAGGCCCTGTGGCGCCCACACCTTCTTCAACCGCGCGGCGAGGTCGGAGGCCAGTCGGCGTTTGTGCGGCCCGTCGGCGTCGGTCGTCCACTCGGGATCGACCTGGTTGTCGATGGAGACGAACGTCGGCTCGCCGCCAATCGTCAGACGGACGTCGCCCGCGGCAAGTCGCTCGTCGACGCGGCCGCCGAGCTCACAGATGGCCCCCCAGGCCGCCTCGGTGTAAGGGAGCGTGACCCGCGGGTCCTCGTGCACGCGCGTCACGGCGTTGGTGAAATCCAGCGTCGACTCGCACGGTTCGACGGCTCCTGTGATCGGCGCGGCCGAGTCCGGATGCGGTGTCGCTGACAGCGGGATATGGCCCTCGCCCGCGAATAGCCCCGACGTCGGGTCCAGCCCGATCCAGCCCGCACCGGGGATGTACACCTCGGCCCAGGCGTGCAGATCGGTGAAGTCGGCGGCCGGGCCGGACGGACCATCGAGCGCCTCGACGTCGGAGGTGAGCTGGACGAGGTAACCGGAGACGAACCGGGCGGCCAGCCCGAGCTGACGCAGGATCGACACGAGCAACCAGGCCGAGTCGCGACACGAGCCGATGCCGGTGCGCAGCGTGTGGTCCGGCGTCTGCACACCGGGTTCCATCCGAACGCTGTAACCGACGTCGACGTTGACCGCGCGGTTGAGCGCGACAAGGTAATCGATGGTGCGGGTGTCCGGCGCGACGGAGAAGTTCTTCACCCACGCCTGGACGAGGTCGCCGGGCCCACTGCCCTCATCGCCCTCGTCGACCGGCCGCAGGTAGGGCTTGAGGTCCTCGGCGAGAGCCTTGGGATAGGTGAAGCCGACCTTTTCCGCGTATTCCTCGATGAAGAAGTCGAACGGGTTGATCACCTTCAGGTCGGCGATCAGGCCGACGGTGATCGTGAGGCCGCGAGCGCGGGACGGGAAAACCAGCCGGGCAAGGAAATTGCCGAATGCGTCCTGCTGCCAGTTGACGAAGTGGTCGGCGGGCTCGACGGTCAGCGAGTAGGCCTCGATCGGCGTGCGCGAGTGCGGGGCCGGGCGCAGCCGGACGACGTGGGGATGCACCTGCACGAGTCGGTCGAATGTGTAGCTGGTGCGATGCTCCAGCGCCACCTTGATGCCCATCGCAAGATCCCATCACAAGGTAGGAGGGTGCGCAGTGCGGCGCTCAGGTCTGTGCCACGCGCGGAATGAGTGTGCCCTTTGGGCGCAGCACGAGAACGAGCACCCCGGCAATGACGATGCCGACGAGGTTCACCGCCAGCTGCAGCGCCGATTTCGCGGCGACATCCCAGTCGCCGAGGATCGCTGCCACCACCGAGAATCCCGCCGCAGGCACGGTCGTCACCGATATGAACACTCCCACCAGCGCGGCCGACTTTGCAGAAATCAGCGACAACATTCCTGCCGCACCCGCGAGCAGCGCCACGACGAACGACAGCGGACCGACCTGGAAGATGAAATCCACTTCGCTGAGCTGCTTGACGCTGTCCAGGCTGAGCCACCCGGCAGCTTGAGCGCCCAGCGTTCCGACTGCCGTGATCGCCATGGCCAGCGGAAACCCGATCAACAATGCCAATGACGCGCGCCGCGCCAGGTCGAGTCTGCGGCGCACCAACGCCACCGAAAGCGCAGCCAGCGGCCCGAATTCGGGGCCCACCACCATCGCGCCCACCACGGTGACCGTGGAATCGGTGACCACACCCACGGAGGCCAGTAGGCACGCCAACGTCAAGAACAGCAGGAAAGTGACGCTGAGCGTGGCTTCTTCGCGGGTCCGGCCGATCAGTTCATCCCAGACCACCGCGTCGGCGGGATCGCCCTCGGCCGCGTCTTCTGCCTTGTGCGCCCTCGTTGACAGGACGGTGTCGAGCACCTCGAGGGTGATCGCGCCCCGATGTTGCACGTCGATGTCCTTGAGCTCCTTGATGACGCTGTTGGCGCATTCGCGCGCGATGTCGGCGGTGATCTCGTCGCCGACCGGTTCAAGGGCCGCTCCCGGATACAGCACGATGTTCGCGACGCCGACCTCGCGGCGGAGCACGCCGATGACGTCTTCGCGCATCTCCTCAGGCACAATCACCCGCAAATGCAGCACTGGTGAACCCTAACCGCGCACAATCGTGCGCGTGGCCACCTGGAAGGACGTCGGCCGAATCGCCGGCCAGTTGCCGGAAACCGCCGAAGCCTCGCCACGAAACTGGCGGGTTCGCAAGAAGCTCATGGTCTGGGAGCGGCCGCTGCGGAAGGCCGACTACGCCGCGCTCATCGGCGACGACCCGATCTCACCGAACTGGCCACCGAGGCGTGGCTGACCCAGGCGCCCAAGACATTGGTGAAGGCATATCTCGCGCAGCAGCGCTAGCCTCTGACGGCCTTGACGACAAGTTCGTCGGGTGGCACGAGATGCCCTTTTTCACAACGGATCTCGACAGTGGCTTCAGCGCCGCAGTCGGCGTGCGCCAACCGCAGCGGGGCCCGGTTGGGCAGGTGGCGCCGCCCCCATTCGAACATCGCCCACACCACAGGCATGAAGTCGATCCCTGCGTCGGTCGGCACGTACTCGTCGCGGCTGCGCTGCCCGGGTTCCTGGTACGGCCTGCGCTCGAGAAGGCCGGCGTCGACGAGTTCCGACAGCCGCGCGGCGGCAGCGGCCTTGGTCACGCCGACGCGGCGCCAGAAGTCGTCGAACCGGGTCGTGCCGTAGTACGCCTCGCGCATGATCAGCATCGCGGTCTTGGTCCCGAGCAGTGCCATCGTCTTCTCGACCGGGCATTCCCCCACCGCCGACCAGGCGTCGCGGTCGGCCAGCCGGCCCTGCAGCACTGTCATGGAAGTCACTCCTCATCTGGGTTGTTCCAAGTATACCCAGGTGTTATAGCTGGGTATAGGAAGCATTACTCAGTGACGAGTCAGGAGGCTGGAAATGGCTGAATTTGCGGGCCGGGATGCGGTGATCGTCGAGGCGGTACGCACCCCGATCGGAAAGGGCAAGGCCAACGGCGCATTACATGACGTACTGCCCGTCGACCTGCTGGCGCACAGCCTCACCGAGCTGGTGAACCGCGCGGGCATCGACCCGGCGCTTGTCGACGACGTCATCACCGGCGCCGTCTCACAGATCGGCGATCAGGCCGTCAACATCGGACGCAACGCGCTGCTGGCCGCGGGCTTCCCCGAGACCGTGCCGGGCACCACCGTCGACCGCCAGTGCGGCAGCAGCCAGCAGGCGATCGCGTTCGCGGCGCAGGGCGTGATCGCGGGGGCGTACGACATCGTCGTCGCCGCCGGTGTGGAGTCGATGTCACGGGTACCGATGGGGTCGAGCGTGCTGCCGGGCAGCGACCCGTTCGGCGCCATGGCGCAGCGCTATCCGGAAGGGTTGGTGCCGCAGGGCATCAGCGCCGAACTGATCGCGGCGAAGTGGGGCTTCTCACGTCAGCAACTCGACGAGTTCTCCGCGGGTAGTCACGAGAAGGCCGCGCAGGCAACGAAAGAGGGCCGCTTCGACAACGAGCTGATCCCGATCGCCGGGCTCACCACCGACGAGATCATTCGCCCCGGCACCACGGTGGAGACGCTGGCGGGTCTGAAACCCGCGTTCTACACCCCGGCCTATGAAGCTCGGTTCCCGCAGACCAAGTGGGAGATCACGCCGGGCAACTCGTCGCCGTTGTCAGACGGCAGCGCGGCGGTGCTGATCACCACGACCGAGACCGCCAAGCGGCTGGGCCTGCGTCCACTGGCGCGAATCCACACCTCGACCGTGGTGGGATCGGATCCGCTCTACATGCTGACCGGCGTCATCCCCGCGACCGAGAAGGTGTTGCAGCGAGCCGGACTGACCCTCTCTGATATCGACCTGTTCGAGGTCAACGAGGCGTTCGCGCCGGTGGTGCTGGCGTGGGCACATGACGTCGGGGCCGACCTGTCGAAGACGAACGTCAACGGCGGTGCCATCGCGATCGGTCACCCGCTGGGCGCATCCGGTGCACGCATCATGACCACTCTGGTCAACGCGCTGGAGCAGCGCGGCGGGCGCTATGCGTTGCAGACGATGTGTGAGGGCGGCGGTATGGCGAACGCCACGATCATCGAGCGGCTCTAGTCCCTGCGATTTGTGCACGTTTGGGCGCGCTCACCGCTCCAAAACGTGCACAAATCACGCCTTTTGCAGCTCGATGAGCGGGATGACGCGGCTGGTCTTCTGCTGGTACTCACCGAAGACCGGCGACTGCTCGACCAGCTTCGGGTAGAGGACATCCCGTTCCGCGGAGGGCAGTTCGCGGGCGATCACGTCGTACGCGGAGGTTCCCACCTCGATGTGTGCCCGCGGGTTCTTCCGCAGGTTGTGCACCCACGCGGGATCGATGTCAGCACCGGCATACGAGCCGACGACGATGATCTTGTCGTCGACGGTGAAGTACGCGAGTGGTGAGAGGCGCGGCTCACCGGACTTCGCGCCCGTCGTGGTCAGAAGTAGCAGGTTGCCGCCCTCGAACGGGCCACCGACCTTGCCGCCGTTGGCGCGAAACTCGTCGACGATGCCGGCGTTGAACGCCTTGATGTCAGGGATCTCGGTCATGCCCCATCACAGCCCGTGTCTGGCCGCATCTATTCCGTGCGCATAATTCTCAGTCATGCGGGTGATCGTCACGGGCGGCAACAGCGGTGTGGGCGCGGCGACGGCGACGGCGCTCGCCGCGCAGGGCCACAGCGTCATGATCGCCTGCCGCAGCGTCGACAAAGCCCAGCGCGTCGCCGCGGAGATGCCCGGCGACGTCGAAGTGGGTTCGCTCGATCTCGCTGACCTCGCCAGCGTGCGGGCGTTCGCCGATTCGGTGGAGACCGTAGATGTGCTGGTGAACAACGCCGGGGTGATGGGCATGCCGTTGACCCGCACCGTCGACGGTTTCGAGGCGCATATGGGCACGAACCATCTCGGGCACTTCGCATTGACGTGTCTGCTGGGCGACCGGATCAAAGACCGCGTGGTGTCGGTCGCGAGTGCCACCTACCTGTTCACCCACCTCGACCTGGCCGACCTCAACTGGCACACCCGCAAGTACTCGAAGTTCGCGGCCTACGGGCAGTCCAAGCTGGCCAACCTGCTTTTCGTGCGCGAGCTCGCCGCGCGCGGGGTACGCGCCTACGCGTCCGATCCGGGTGCGACCGACACCGACATCACCAGGACCATGAGCATGGGCGAGCACCGTGGCATGCGCAAGCTGCTGCACACACCGGTCCAGGGTGCGCGGGCCAGCCTGCAGGCGGTGTCGACGGATCTGCCCAGCGGCACCTATCTGGCGCCGCGGTTCAACCAGTTCGGTCCGCCGAAGGTGACCAAGCCCCGGCCCAAAGCGGTAGATCCCGTGATGGCCCGGCGGCTATGGGAGCTGTCTGCGGAGCTGACGGGCTGCGACTGGCCTTAGCCGGCCTTGGGATTGGCATCCGGTTTGAAGTCGATGCCCGATTCCTTACGCTGCTGCGCGGTGATCGGCGCGGGCGCATCGGTCAACGGATCGACACCACCGCCGGACTTGGGGAACGCGATGACCTCACGGATCGAATCCAACCCGGCGAGCAGCGCGGTGATGCGGTCCCAGCCGAACGCGATGCCGCCGTGCGGCGGGGCGCCAAACGTGAACGCGTCCAACAGGAATCCGAACTTCTCCTGGGCTTCGTCGTGATCGATGCCCATCATGGCGAACACCCGCTCCTGGACGTCGCGACGGTGGATACGGATCGACCCGCCGCCGATCTCGTTCCCGTTGCACACGATGTCGTAGGCATTGGCCAGCGCGGCGCCCGGATCGGTGTCGAACGTGGCCTCCGATTCCGGCTTCGGCGACGTGAACGCGTGGTGCACTGCCGTCCACGCGCCGGACCCGACCGCGACATCGCCTGCGGCACTGGCCTCGTCGGCGGCCTCGAACAGCGGCCAGTCCACCACCCAGGTGAACGCCCAGGCATCCGGGTCGATCATGTCGAGACGCTTGGCGATCTCGATACGGGTCGCCCCGAGCAGCGCACGCGCCGCCTTCGTCGGGCCTGCGGAGAAGAAGATGCAGTCCCCCGGCTTCGCCCCGACATGCGCAGCGAGCCCGTCACGTTCGGCATCGGTGAGGTTCTTGGCGACCGGCCCGCCGAGGGTGCCGTCCTCGGCGACGAGAACGTAGGCCAGCCCTTTGTGCCCGCGTTGCTTGGCGAATTCCTGCCAGCCATCGAGTGTGCGCCGCGGTTGCGAGGCGCCCCCGGGCATGACGACAGCCCCGACATACGGCGCCTGGAACACCCGAAAAGTGGTGTCGGAGAAGTACTCCGTGCACTCGACGAGTTCGACGGCGAATCGAAGGTCGGGTTTGTCGGACCCGAACCGGCGCATCGCGTCCGCGTAGTTGATCCGCGGGAGCGGGGTCGGCAGGTCATAACCGATCAACGCCCACAGCGCCTTGAGAACCTCCTCGGACACCGCGATGACGTCATCGGCGTCGACGAAGCTCATCTCCATGTCGAGCTGGGTGAACTCGGGCTGGCGGTCGGCGCGGAAGTCCTCGTCGCGGTAGCAGCGCGCGATTTGGTAGTAACGCTCCATGCCCGCCACCATGAGCAGCTGCTTGAACAGCTGCGGGCTCTGCGGCAGGGCATAGAAGCTCCCCGGCTGCAGCCGGGCGGGCACCAGGAAGTCCCGCGCCCCTTCGGGCGTGGACCGCGTCATCGTCGGCGTCTCGATCTCGACGAAGTCGTGGCGCGCCAGCACGTCGCGGGCCGCCGCATTCACCTTGGACCGCAAGCGAATCGCGTTGCCCGGGCCTTCGCGGCGCAGATCGAGGTAGCGGTACTTGAGCCGAGCTTCCTCGCCGGCCTGCTCGTCGAGTTGGAAGGGCAGCGGGGCGCTCTCGCCCAGCACCGTCAGCGACGTCGCGTTGATTTCGATGTCACCCGTGGGGATTTCGGGGTTCGCGTTACCTTCTGGGCGGATTTCGACGACGCCTTCGACGGCGATGCAGTACTCCGCGCGCAGCCGGTGCGCATTGGCGAGCACGTCCGCTTCACGAAACACGACCTGCGATACGCCGGACGAATCACGAAGGTCGATGAAGATGACACCGCCGTGGTCGCGGCGGCGCGCGACCCAGCCGGCCAGCGTCACCTGCTGACCGGCGTCGGTGGACCGCAACGAACCAGCGGCATGACTGCGCAGCACGAAAACTCCTCGCAAATGGGTGTGGATCGACTGCACAGTCTAGAGGTGTGTCTCCGCGGGTAATTTGGCCAGCGTGAGGATCGCAGTGATAGGCCCGGGTGCCATCGGCACGACGGTCGCAGCCCTGGTCTACGCCGCTGGTCACGAGGTGGTCGTCTGCGGGCGCACGGCGCGGTCGTCATTGGAGCTGCGCCCCGACGACGGCGACCCGATCGTGGTGCCGCACCCCGTCCATACCGACCCCTCGGAGGTCCAAGGACCGTTCGACGTCGTGCTGCTAGCTGTCAAGGACACCCAGAACGCGCAGGCCGCGGCCTGGCTGGCCCGAGTGTGCGACCAGAACACGGTGGTTTGTGCTCTGCAGAACGGCGTAGAGCAGGTTGAACGCGTCGGAAGGTTCTGCCCCGAGTCGACCGTCGTCCCGTGCGTGGTGTGGTTCTCTGCCGAGATGCAGCCCGACGGCTGGGTGCGGCTACGCACGCCGGTACGACTGGTGCTCCCCGAAACACCTGCCGCGACGAGACTCGCCGACGTGTTGCGCGGTCCCCGGTTGTCGGTCGACACCGATCCCGATTTTGTCACGGCGACCTGGCACAAGCTGCTGGTCAACGCCGTCGCAGGGCTCATGGTCCTGACCGGACGAAAATCGGGGATGTTCCGCCGGGACGACGTTGCTGCCATGGCTCGTGCCTACGTGGCCGAGTGCCTGGCGGTTGCGCGCGCAGAGGGTGCCGGCCTCGGCGACGAGATGGTCGACCAGACGGTGCGGCTCTTCACCGAGGTGCCCGAGGACATGACGACGTCGATCCTGACCGACCGCGAACACGGCAGCCCGCTGGAATGGGACATCCGCAACGGAGTGATCAGCCGCAAGGCCGCCGAGCACGGCCTGGAGACCCCGATCAGCGACGTGCTCGTGCCGCTGCTGGCGGCAGCGAGCGACGGGCCCGGATAATCTCAGCGCGTGTCCGCGCCGCAGACTCCGTAGACCTGCCCATCACCCCCGGCCAACTCTGGCAGGTGCTCGAGGAAGCAGAGGCCTGGCCGCCGTGGTCCTACGTGACCCGTATGACGTGGACGGGTCCCGGACCCTTAGGAGTCGGCTCCACCCGCGCCGTCGAGACGCGCAGTGGAGGGCGTGTCATCGATGAGGTCATCGCGTGGCATCCGCAGATGCACATGGCTTTTCGCGTGAATGCCGTGTCTGTGCCCACCGAAGGCGCATCGGTTGAGGAGTTTCGCATCGAGCCGACTCCGCGAGGGTGCCGGCTGACGTGGACGCTGGCGCACGATCCGAAGCAGGCTTCGTTGGGGGTGAAGCTCATCGCGAGGCCCGTGATGAATGCCAAACACCGCCAATACATGGCCAAGCTGGGCAAGTACACCGAGCAACGGTTCGGCATTTCGATCTAGAACCCGGCTAGACACTGTCCGTTATCGTGTATGGCCATGCACGCCTGTGAGCTGGTTGAGCTGGACTTCATCGACAGCGCGCCGTTTCGGTTCGTCAGCACAGTGGACCTGAAGATCACGCCCGAGCAACTGTTCGAGGTGCTCGCCGACGCGGAGTCGTGGCCCCAATGGGCGACGGCGATCACCAAGGTCACCTGGACAAGCCCCGAACCGCGCGGTATCGGTACGACGCGCACCGTACACATGCGCGGCGGCATCGTCGGTGACGAGGAGTTCCTGGCCTGGGAACCGTTCACCCACATGGCATTTCGATTCAACGAAGCGTCCAGTAGTTCCATCTCGGCGTTCGCCGAGGACTACCGCGTGGTGCCAACGGCCGAAGGCTGCCACCTGACATGGGTGATGGCGATGAAGCCCAAGGGCCTATCAGGTCACATCGGCATGACACTGGGCAAACCGCTTATGGCACGCACGTTCCAGAAGTTCCTGTACAACCTGCGCGATTACTCCGACAAGCGGTTCGCTGTCGCGGGTTAGCCGCTACTTCTTGTTGTTTCCGGCGTCGAAGTCCGTCAACTTCACTTCGGTGACGCTGGCGCCGGCGAAAGTCGCCCGACGGCGCTCCAACTGGTCGTCCCCTTCGGGGCCGCCGTGGGACGCGTCGGCAGTCGGACCCAATGTCGGGGTACCCGGATCCGCCGACGCCACCGCGCTCGCGTTGACGATCGCGGCACCCAGTCCCACGGCCGCCACGAACGCGGCGATCCAATTCGTCGTGGTGTTCATGGCTCAATGGTCGTGCTCAGCGAGGCGCCACGTAATCGCCGCAGAGTCACAGTCTGCTAGTGCAACGGAAGACTTTCCTGTCCCCCAGGAAAGGCCGCGTGCACGAGGCGCCGGGGACGTGGAGATCCATGTGCCTCGCGACGTGACGTTCCCGTCCCTGTATGCCCGGCATCAAGCGCGAGATCCGAGTTGTTGCGGGCTTTTTAGTCCACATTCGTACCGGAACCTGATTTCGCCGGTTGAGCGCGCCTAGGACAGCCCGGCCCACGCTTTCCGGCGCTCCGCATCCGGGTCCTCGGTGACGGTGTCGCGCGCAGTCATGATGATGCGCGTGACGCGGCGCTCGGTGTCGTAGACCGGCCAGTCGTGCCCGTTCGACCACTCGATCTCACCGGTATCCCACCCCTTGGCCGCGAAGTCCAGCCACGCTCGCTGCATCCGCCTGCCGACGGGCGGCTGCATCTGGCGTCCGAGCGGATGCAGTTTGCGCCCGATGAACGACGCGTAGCTGTGCTGGACGTGCACGATCTCGCTGCCGTGAGTGGCGCCCAGCCCCAGCAGCCGCAGGCTCCAGCCGACGTGGTCGAACCGGTACATGTGCGTCGGCGCGACAGCGCTGTAGGCGTCGGCGAACGCCCATGCCGGTCCACCGAACATCACGTCGGAGCCGAACGCGATCAGGGCCCGCCGCCGCGGATAGTCCGGGTAGGCGGCCAGCACCGCATCCTTGGCGTCCGGTGCGACGCGGTCGAGGTAGGCGTCGATCGACGCCGTCGTGGTCGGCAACATCGGCGGTTTCGTCCACGCGAACATCGACGCCTCGTGACTGTTGGTGCCGATGATCAGCGGCATCCGCTCGAGCGCACCATCGCGGCCGGCGTCCACCGGATGCCTCGGCAGCAGGTCCACTCCGTAGGTCAATCCGTACGCGAGGTTCGGTGTGTTGGACGCGCTCTTGAGCTGAAGCACGCCCGCGACCCGGCGCAGCTGGCGCTGCGGCAGCATCTTGACCTCGGCCACATCGACGCCCAACCGCTTGACGAACTCGTGCGCCTGCCGGGCCCGGCTCTCGCGTTCGCCGATCAAGGGCAGCGCCGGACTCTGGGCGATCGCACGGCTGAACAGACCCTTGGACGCGGGACTCGCCAGCAGTGCCAGCACCGACGTCGCACCCGCCGATTCGCCGAAGACGGTCACCCGATCGGGGTCGCCGCCGAACGCGGCGATGTGATCGCGGATCCAGCCCAGCGCCGCCATCTGATCGCGCAATGCGAGATTGTCATCGAATCCGTCTCCGAGGTCGCTGAGCTCGAACCCGCCGAACACTCCGATGCGGTAGGTGATGTTGACGACCACCACATTGCCGTTGGCGGCCAGCCTCGAACCGTTGTAGAGCTGAAACTGCCCCGCGCCGTAGACAAAAGCGCCACCGGGAATCCACACCATCACCGGAAGCGACGCGCTGGTGTCCGGCGACCATACCGTCAGCGTCAGGCAAGCTTCGTCGCGCACCTTCGGATCGTCGCGGCCACCGCCGACGAACGACTTGCTCTGCGGCGGCAACGGACCGTGTTCGAGTGCGTCGAGCAGCCCGGTCCACGGCTGCGCCGGAGCGGGGGCCAGGAATCGTCTGTCCCCCACCGGCTGCACTGCGTACGGTACGCCGCGCCAGACACCGACGCCGCCTTCGGTCGTTCCGCGAATGTCCCCGAGCTCGGTGTGCGCGACCGGCGAAGGCCCCGAATGTCCGAGAACGACTGCCACGCCTGAATCGTAGTGTGCAAAGGTGAATGCAAACCCGTGCGACGGCGTGGACATGGACGCGAATGAGGTAGGGCAATGACGTTCAACGAGGGCATGCAGATCGACACGAGCACCACGTCCACCAGTGGCGGCGGTCGTGGTCCCGGCCGTGGCATCGCCGTCGGCGGCGGAATCGGCGGCCTCCTCATCCTCGTCGTCGCGGTGTTCCTCGGAGTCGATCCCAGTACGGTCGTGCCGCCGCAGCAGTACGACACCGGAGGCGTCGAGACACCCGGCTTCGATCTCAGCCAATGCAAGACCGGCGAGGACGCGAACAACATCGTGCAGTGCCGCGTGGTCGCGACGGGCAACTCGGTGGACGCCGTGTGGCAGCAGTTGCTGCCCGGCTACGAGCGGCCGCGGATGGAAATCTTCACCGATCAGGTCCAGACCGCCTGTGGACCTGCGACCAGCGACGTCGGCCCCTTCTACTGCCCGGGCGATCGAACGGCGTACTTCGATGTCGGCTTCTTCGACGTGTTGCGCGACCAGTTCGGTTCCAGCGGCGGCCCGCTGGCTCAGGAGTATGTGGTCGCTCATGAGTACGGCCACCACGTCCAGAACCTCGAGGGCTCGCTGGTCCGTGCCCAGCAGGATCCGGAGGGCGCCACCGGCGGCGGCGTGCGTACTGAATTACAGGCCGACTGCTATGCGGGCATCTGGGCGCACTACGCGACCATTACCAAGCAAGAAAGCACCGGGGTGCCGTTCTTGGAGCCTTTGAGCGACAAAGACATTGCCGACGCGCTGTCGGCCGCGGCATCGGTTGGTGACGATCGCATCCAGCAGGCCGCCACCGGACGCGTCAACCCCGAGGCGTGGACGCACGGATCCTCCGAACAACGCCAGAAGTGGTTCACCGAGGGATATCGCACCGGCGACATCAACAGCTGTGACACGTATTCCGCCACCGATTTGGGCTAGATTTCGCCGCTAGCTGATCCGGTGCGATCGCCGCGCGCGAGATCTAGCGTCGATCATATGGACACCGTCACCGTCACACCCGAACTCACCATGCTCGTCGTGCGCGGATGGCAGGTCTACGTGTGGCGCGACGGCGATTCGGTCACCCTCATCGACACCGGCGCTCCCGGTTCGGGTGACGAGATCCTGGCAGCAGTGCCGCGGATAGACCGGATCGTGCTGACCCATGGCCACGTCGACCACTGCGGTTCGGCGGCCGAGCTGCAAGACGCCACGGGTGCAACCGTTTTCGCCGGTGCCGGCGACGCCACGGAGATCCGGAACGGTACCGCCATGCCGCCGCCGGTCTTCGAGGACTGGGAAATCCCCATTCACCAACGTGTTTCAGCCGGCCTGCCCGAGGCGGCACCACCGGTACCCGGTCTGCGCGAACTGCACGACGGCGACGTGCTGGACTTCGGTGGCGCCGCGGAGGTCCTGGCCATCCCCGGCCACACCGACGGCAGCATCGCGATCCACCTGCCCAGCCGTGGCGTGTTGTTCACCGGCGACACCATCGCCAACGTCGGGACGGTCATGCTCGGTACGTTCAACCAGGACCGGGCGCAGACCGTCACAGCGTTCAAACGACTGGCGGAACTCGATGTCGAAACGGCCTGCTTCGGCCACGGCGAACCGATCGTCTCGGCCGCCCGCACCCGCATCCGCGACACGGCTGCCACACTGACCGGGTGATGCCCGAGCACGATCCCATCGCGCCCGACACCAAGGACTGGACTTGGGTGTTGTCGCAATCCTGCCCCGAATGCGGCTTTGCCCCGCACGCCGTGCACCACACCGAGGTCGCCGACCGCATCCGCGCCGACGCCGCCGACTGGGTGTCGCGACTGGCCCAGGCCGGCGTCAGGGAGCGGCCGGCACCGACCGTGTGGTCAAAGTTGGAGTACGGCTGCCATATCCGCGACGTGCACCGCATCTTCGATCACCGCGTCCGGTTGATGCTCGGCGAAGACGAACCGCTGTTCCCCAATTGGGATCAAGACGAGACGGCGCGGTCCGACAACTACGGCGCACAGGACCCGGCCACGGTCGCCACCGAGTTGTTCGACGCCGCCGACATCGTCGCCGACACTTACACACGCGTACCGGCCGACGCGTGGTCGCGGCGGGGGCTGCGCAGCAATGGCAGTGAGTTCACGGTTGCATCAATTGCGATCTACCACTTGCACGACATCGTCCATCACGCGCACGATGTCGGGCATGGCTGAAGACACACCGCTGGCGGGCAAGGTCGCCTACGTCACGGGAGCGGCGCGCGGACAAGGACGTTCACACTGCATTCGACTGGCTCGAGCCGGTGCTGACATCGTTGCGATCGATGCCTGCGGGCCGGTCGCCGAGCACAACGGCTATCCCCCGGCGCTACCCGAGGATCTGGCCGAGACGGTGAGCCTGGTCGAGGGCGAGGGGCGCAAGATCCGCGCGGAAGAGGTCGACGTGCGCGACCTCGACGGCCAGCAGCGTGTGGTCGCCGACACGATCGAACAGTTCGGCCGGCTCGACATCGTCGTCGCGAACGCCGGTGTGCTGAATTGGGGCCGACTGTGGGAGATTTCGGCACAACAGTTCCAAGAGGTCGTGGACACCAACCTGACGGGGGTGTGGAACACCATCAAGGCGGTGGTGCCCGCGATGATCGAGGCAGGCAACGGCGGGTCCATCATCAACATCAGCTCGGCGGCCGGCATCAAGGCCGTTCCGGGTTGCGGGCACTACTGCGCGAGCAAGTTCGGCGTTGTTGCACTGACCAACTCGCTCGCGGTGGAGCTGGGCGAGTTCGGGATTCGCGTGAACTCCGTCCATCCCTACGGCACCGACACCCCGATGGGGAACGACGCCTCGATGTGGCAGATGTTCGCCGATCACCAGAACTTCATCCACAGCTTCTCCCCCGGCGCGCTGCCTACGGATTCGCTTGCCGCACCCGACTTGGTGTCCGACATCGTGCTGTGGTTGGCCAGCGACGCGTCGTCGCTCGTGACCGCCGCCCAGATCCCCGCGGACAAGGGCTATCTCAAGGTCTAGAGCCGCGACTGCTTCTTGATACTCGTGTCGGTGGTGCGCAGCGGGCGGATCAAGGCGTCCTGGGCGAACGAGGCGATGAGCTCACCGCTTTCGGTGTGGACGACCCCGCGGACATAAGACATGCCCGCGCCCACCTGGGTGCTCTCGTGCGTGTAGAGCAGCCAGCCGTCCCACGAGAACGGTTCGTGGAAGCTGACCGTGATCGTCATCGGCGCCGTCGATACGGTCAGATGCGCCTGCGCGGTCCCGATGCCTTCGTGTGCGCGCATCGTCGTCGAAATGCCAAGGTGTCCGGTGAAATACGCGATCAGCGCCTTGGCGAGGTCGTCGCGGGCGGGAATCGGATCGTAGTGCAGCCAGGCATACAGCTCGGGTGGTCCGACCTCGTCGGGGCTGTTCACGTCGACGACGTCGACCAGACGTAGTTGGCGTCCGGTCATCGGCATCTCCGACACGTGCGCGTCTTCGGGACCCGTGACGTCGGGCCGCGGCAGGTGGTGGCGGATGACGTCGGGGGTGGGCACGTCGGTCAGCACGGTCGCCGTGATGCACCGCTTGCCGTTCTGCTTGGCGGCGACGATCGCGGTCGCCGTCGACCGGCCTTCGTTGACCACGTCCAGCTCCAGCTCGACCGGACCCGCGCCGACCATGACCGCGCGGGCGAACACCGCCGACACCGATCGCACGGACTTCTCCGGAAAGCGTTTGGCCACAGCGACAATAGCCTGCGCAAGGACCTGCGTACCCTCGACCACCTGGCGGTCGTCCTGGCCTGCCGGGCCCGTCTCGGCGATGAATCTGTTCTCGCCGTCCGGCCGCACGTCGAACAATTCGAGCAGGCTCTCAACGGTCCAGGGTGTCTGCGCCGAGTCTGTGGTCATGGGAGGGAACACTAACCGAGCCGGGGCAAAAGCGGTAACGTCATTACCGACATTCACGCGCACAACCGGGGAGGTGTCATGGCGAAGCGTGGCGGTCGGCCGTCGAGCGGAGGCGCCCGCGCAGCGGCGTCGGACGACGTCGTGGATCTGGACCCGGAATCGCGCCCGAAGCGATTCATGAAGTCGGCGTTGGCAATTCTCGGCGAGACCGGCCGCACGGACTTCACGGTGCTCGAGGTCGTCGAACGGTCCAAGACCTCCCTGCGATCCTTCTATCAGCACTTCTCCACCAAGGACGAGTTGTTGCTGGCACTGGTCGACAAGATCATGTCGGAGTCGACGCGAAAGTGGCGCGAGGACACCGCCGGACTGCCCGCAGCCGACGCTTTGCGAATACTCATTGATCGCATCTGCACGCCCGCGGAGACGACCACGCAGGACAAGGTCAACCGCGGCCTGACGTTCTACAACGACCGGTTGGCCGAGGCGCTGCCAAGCGAGTACGCCCGTGTTCTGTCTCCGGTGCACGAGCTGATCAAGGACATCATCCGGAGCGGCATCGACGAGGGCGCATTCCGTGCCGACATCGACGTCGACGCGACAGCGGCCCTGATCATGCAGTCGGCGCTGGGGGCGATGCGTCTGCGGGTGCTCGGCGCAGAACTCACCGGAGTTCCGGTCGACGCCGACCACATCTACGACTTCTGCCTCAGCAGCCTCGCCGGACGCCGCGACCCCGCCTGACCTGCACCGCAAAGATGTGAAAACGCCTCAACCTGGGGTGGTGTTTTCGCTGGTCCAGACGTGGTAATGTCATTACCATCACAGCCAAGTCAGTCTTAAGGAGGCGCAACTATGACCCGCGAACTCCCCTATCCGGTGTTCGACGCCGACAACCACTTCTACGAGCCCAAAGAAGCCCTGACCCAGTTCCTGCCGGATCACCGCAAGGGCGTCATCGACTACATCGACGTCCGCGGACGCACCAAGATCATGGTGCGCAACGTCGTCAGCGATTACATCCCGAACCCGACGTTCGAGGTGGTCGCGCGTCCCGGCGCCCAGGAGGAGTACTTCCGGCACGGCAGTGGCGGCAAGAGCTTCCGCGAGGTCATGGGTAAGCCGATGAAGTCCATTCCGGCGTTCCGCAACCCCGAAGCCCGCCTCGAGGTGATGGACAGCCTCGGCCTGGACTACTCCCTGATGTTCCCGACGCTGGCCAGCCTGGTCGAGGAGCGACTGAAGGACGATCCGGACCTCATCCTCGACATCGTTCACGCGCTGAACCAGTGGATGTACGAGACCTGGCAGTTCAACTACGAGGACCGCATCTTCTCCACCCCGGTGATCAACCTGGGCAACGTCCATCGCGCACTCGAGGAACTCGACTGGTGCCTGGAGCGCGGTGCAAAGACCGTGTTGGTGCGCCCCGCCCCGGTGCCCGGCTACCGCGGAACCCGCTCGCTGGGTGTCGAGGAGTTCGACCCATTCTGGGACGCCTGTGTCAAGGCCGGCATCCCCGTCTCGATGCACGCCTCGGACAGCGGATACTCCGAGTACCTCAACGACTGGGAGCCCGGCGACGAGTTCAAACCGTTCGCGCCCACCGCGTTCCGGATGGTTGCGATGGGCAAGCGGCCTATCGAGGACACCATGGCGGCGTTGGTGTGCCACGGTGCGCTGACCCGCAACCCGGATCTGCGTGTGCTGTCCATCGAGAACGGCGCCGACTGGGTGCCCTACCTGTTCAAGCAGTTCAAGCAGGTCTACTCGAAGATGCCGCAGGGCTTCCTGGAGGATCCGATCGAGGCGTTCCACCGCTGCGTGTACGTCGCCCCGTTCTGGGAGGACGACTTCGCCCAGATGGCCGACCTGCTGGGCATCGACCGCGTGATCTTCGGTTCCGACTGGCCGCACCCCGAGGGCTTGTCGCAGCCGACGCATCTGGTCGACGATCTCCAGGGACTCGATGCCGAAGGGCAGCGAAAGGTCATGGGTGGCAACATGATCGATCTGTTCAAGGTCCCGAACGAGATCGTCCACAAGCCGGGTGTCCCCGCATTGGAATTCGCCTGATCCCAACGGCATCCATCGTGACGTGCGTGTCGGTGCTCCGGCACGCACGTTCACGCGTCAGCGAAAGTGAGTTCGCGCCGTGACCGACGTCGCAAACCCAGAACGGCTACTCTTCGCCTCGACCACCCAGTCGTTCCTCGAGAAGGGCGCGTCGCTGGGCCGGCTGCGTGAACTCCACGACGCGGGAAAGTCCTTCGAGATGGACTGGTGGCAGCGCGCCGCCGAACTCGGCTGGACCAGCTTGCTGGTGCCCGAAGAACTCGGCGGCGGCAACGTGTCAGGCGACGGCGTCGCCGACCTCGCTCTGGTCGCGGAATTGTCCGGCCGCAGCGTGGCACCGGGTCCGCTGCATCCGGTCAGCATCGTCCTGGCGGGTTTGGCCGAGGCCCCCGAGAACCACGAGCAGACAATCGAATCGCTGATCTCAGGCGAGATCGTCGCCTCGTGGGCGGCCTACGAGCCGGGCAAGCAGTGGCAGCCGCTCGATGCTGCGGTGACCGCGACGCGCACCGACACCGGATATCGCATCGACGGCGCGAAGGACCGCGTCGAGGCGGCCGGCGACAGTACGGTGCTGCTGGTGGTGGCCCGCTGCGACGACGCGGTGCGACAGTTCCTGGTTCCGACCGACGCGGCGGGTGTCACCGTGGCAGCGCAACGGTCGCTCGACATGGTGAAGACCTTTGCCCGAGTGCAATTCGACGGTGTCGAGGTGGATGCCACCGCGGCCGTCGGCTCTGCGGAGCAGACGCCGGCGCTCATCGAGCGGCAGAGCCAGATCGCGGCGATCCTTCAGTGCGCCGAGATCGTCGGCATCCTGGAGACGGTGCTGGACTTCACCATCCAATGGGGATTCGACCGGCATTCGTTCGGCAGGCCGATCGGCTCGTATCAGGCGCTGAAACACAAGTACGCCGACCTGAAGATCTGGTTCGAGTCGTGCCGGGCGACGACGAACGCCGCGGTCGCCGAGGTGGCCGCGCGCTCGGCCGGCGCCGAGATGGCGGTCAGCGTCGCGAAATCCTATGTGGGCGAACATGCTCCGGGCATGCTGCAGGACTGCATTCAGCTGCACGGCGGCATCGGTGTCACCTGGGAGCACGACCTGCATATCTTCCTGCGGCGGGCCACGCTGTACCGCTCGCTGTTCGGCACGCCGGAAGACCACAATCTGCGCGTGTATGCGCTCACCAAGAATCTGGAAAACGCCTCATGACCGACACCGCATCGGCAGCGACTGAAACGACCGAGTCTGTCGAAGAGTTCGCCACGCGTGCCCGCACCTGGTTGGCGGAGAACATGCCGCCCATCGACCCGGCCAACCCGCCCGAGCACGACAGGGGCGAAGAGGCACCCTGGCACCGCGCCCGGGAGTTGCAGAAGAAGCTGTACGAGGGCGGGTTCGCCGGCATCTGCTTCCCCCGCGAATACGGCGGCCTCGGGCTACCGATTGCCTACCAGAAGGCGTTCAACAACGAGTCGCGCTGTTACGAGCTTCCGGTCATCCTGAACACCCCGACGTTCACGATATGCGCCGCGACCATCCTGGACACTGGATCAGAAGAGCAGAAGCAGCAACACATCTCGGCCGCGCTGCGGGGCGACGAGGTGCTCGTGCAGCTGCTGTCGGAGCCTAGCGGCGGGTCCGATCTGGCCGGCGTCATCACCCGCGCCGACCGTAAAGGCGACAAATGGGTGATCAACGGCGCCAAGACCTGGAGCACCAGTGCGTTCGCCGCGGACTATGGGCTGATGCTCGCGCGCACCGACTGGGATGTGCCCAAGCACGAAGGCCTGACGATGTTCCTGGTGCCCATCAACAGCCCGGGGATCACACTGCGGCGCATCAAGCAGGTCAACGGGTCGGTCGAGTTCTGTGAGGAGTTCTTCGACAACCTCGAGCTCGGTGACGATGCCGTCGTCGGAGAAGTCAATGGCGGCTGGCACGTGGCGTCCCGGCAGCTGTACCACGAGCGCCGGGCGGTCGGAGGCGGCTCTGAGTTCGCGAGTGGCATTGGCGCCGAAGGCAAGTCGGATGTTCCGATCGATTACGTCGCGCTGCTGGAAGCGACCGGGCAGGCCGACAGTGAGCGAGCGCAGGAAATGGCGGGTCGCGCGCTGGTGCACCGCGCGGTACGCGAGCAGCTGATCGATCACGTGTATCACGGCGTTCTCGACGGCTCGCTGCCGCCGGCCGCGGGTTCGATCATCCGGGTGACCCACGCCGAGGTACATCACCTGGAGTTCGACACTGTGCTGTCGCTGACCGGCAGTTCGGGCGTCGTGGATGTCGGTGACGACATGATCCGCTACGGCGAACGCTATCTGTCGCGGCAGGCGGCGGCGCTCGGCGGCGGTACCACCGAGATCGCCCGCAACATCATCGGTGAACGCGTCCTGGGCTTTCCGCGTGAGCATGCCGCAGACCGAGGCGTGCCGTTCAATCAGGTCAAGCGGAACAAGGGCTAGGCAATATCGCCGAGACTGCTAGGAGATCGCAAATCCCGCTCAAATCGCGATCTGTCAGGGCCCACGCGAAGCCGGGGACAGTTTCGACGGAGCTAGAACAGCGTCGGCTGCAGGACTTCCGCGCAATCGACGGCGGGTGCCGCCGAGGCTCGGAACGAGCGGCGGTCGGGTGCCAGACCATGCTTGGCGATCAGCGGTGTCACCCTGTCGTGCAGCGTTTTCCTGTAGTCCGACGGCAAATACGCTCCGCGCTTGTACAACTCGCGATACTTCGACACCAGCTTCGGGATGCGACCGCGCCAGCCACGCCATGAACCACCCACGCGTTGAACCCCGCAGATGCAGACCGAAGGCCGTCACCCCCGTCGCTCCCGCTTCTGCGATCTGAGCCAAGAGCGCATCCAGATGGTCCGCCGAATCCGTCAGGTGGGGAAGAACCGGCGCCACCATCACATGGCAGTCCAGGCCCGCTTCGCGGACCGCGGAGATGAGCCCGAGACGGGCTTGCGGTGACGGCGTCCCCGGCTCGACATCCTTGTGCAGTTGGGGATCGCCGACGGCCAGTGAGATCGCGACGCTGACGTCGACGCGTCGCGCTGCCTCTGCGATCAACGGTAAGTCTCGGCGCAACAGCGTGCCCTTGGTCAGGATCGAAAATGGCGTTCCGGAATCGGTCAGCGCGCCAATGATTCCCGGCATCAATGCATAGCGACCCTCGGCACGCTGATATGGGTCGGTGTTGGTGCCGAGTGCAACTGTCTCTCGTTGCCACGAACGTCGCGACAGCTCACGCCGCAGGACGTCGGCGACGTTGGTCTTCACGACGACCTGCGAGTCGAAATCAGCGCCGGAGTCGAAGTCCAGATACTCGTGCGTGGGCCGTGCGAAACAGTAGCGGCAGGCGTGCGAACAACCGCGATAGCCGTTGACCGTGTAATTGAAAGGGAGCATCGACGGAGCCGGGCGGCCGGAGACATTGGGCCGGGCGTTGGGCACCTTGTTCAACGCGGATTTACAGAGGATTTCGTGAAACGTCATGCCCTCGAACTGAGGCGAACGCACGCTCCGGACAAATCCGATCCGCTGCAGGCCGGGCAATGCACCGTCGTCGACGCTGACGCCCTGACCATCCCACCGCACCGGTCTATTCGAACCTATGTTCGATGCGATGTCAAGGTAACTACCGCGTTGACTCATCAGAAATGCGCGCGAAACGGTGATTCGTT
>NZ_JAMQTI010000018.1:0-124622 GCF_032883055.1 Mycobacterium sp. 29Ha | reverse complement strand
ACGACCGCTACAGCGAGTCGTCACACTTTCTCAACCAACCTGCCTGGGCAGTACATCTAGAGCGACGTGAGGATCCGCGGCCCGTCGTCGGTGACGGCGACGGTGTGTTCCCAGTGGGCGGCGCGGGATCCGTCCGCCGTGACGACGGTCCACTGGTCTTTGAGCACAACGGTCTTCGTGGTGCCCAGCGTGAGCATCGGTTCGATGGCCAGTACCGAACCAGCCGCCAGATGCGGGCCCCTTCCGGGCGCCCCTTCGTTGGGCAGGAACGGGTCCATGTGCATCTGCCTACCGATGCCGTGCCCGCCGTAGCCGCCGACGATCCCGAACTTGCGGCCGTACCGCTTCTCGGCGGCATGCGACTCGACCTCGATCGCGTGGGAGACGTCGGTGAGCCGGTTGCCGGGCACCATGGCGGCGATGCCCGCCTCCATGGCCTCGCGGGTGGCTGCGGACAGCGCTTCGTCGACGGCAATCAACGGACCGATACCGAAGGTGACCGCGGAGTCGCCGTGCCAACCATCGAGGATCGCCCCGCAATCGATGGACACCAAATCGCCCGATGAGAGGATGTCGTCCGCGGACGGAATGCCGTGCACTACACGATCATTGACCGACGAGCAGATGCTGGCCGGAAAGCCATGGTAGCCGAGGAACGACGGGGTGCCGCCACCGTCGCGGATCACCGCTTCGGCGATCTCGTCGAGCGCGAGCGTAGACACACCGGGGACCGCGGCTTCGCGGACCGCGGCCAACGCGGAGGCAACCAGTGCACCCGCAGCGGCCATCGCGTCGAGTTCGGCGGGGGTGCGCTGCGGCACGACCCGGCGGCTCCGCAGCCCTGGCAGACCCATGACCGAACTACTTGCCGAGCGCTCGTAGCGCCCGGGCGAACACCTCGTCCAGCGGGCCCACGGCATCGACGGTCTGGAGGTTGTTGTGGGAGTAATACTCGAGCAGCGGCTCGGTCTCGTCCCGGTAGACCTGCATCCGGTTGCGGATGACGTCTTCGGTGTCGTCGTCGCGGCCACGGGCCTTGAGCCTCGTGAAGAGCTCGTCCTCTGAGACGGCGAACTCCAGCACGGCGTCGAGCTTGGTGTTGTGGTTCTTCAGCATCTCGTCGAGGGCCTTGGCCTGCTCGACCGAGCGCGGGTAACCGTCGAGGATGAACCCGGCGGCCGCGTCCTCCTGCTCGATCCGGTCTTCGACGAGTGCATTGGTGAGGGTGCTCGGCACCAGGTCGCCGGCGTCAAGGTAACGCTTGGCCTCGACCCCCAGCTCGGTGCCTTCGTTGATGTTCTTGCGGAACAGGTCGCCGGTCGAGATCTGCGGGATTCCGAGCTTCTCAGAGAGCTTCTGCGCCTGGGTGCCTTTACCCGCGCCGGGCGGTCCGAGTAGAACGACTCTCACTTCAGGAACCCTTCGTAGTTGCGTTGCATCAGCTGGCTCTCGATCTGTTTGACCGTATCCAAGCCGACACCGACCATGATCAGAACCGCAGTACCGCCGAAGGGCAGGTTCTGCACTGAGCCTGTGTTGCCGATCTGCAGGAACAGGTTCGGCAACACGGCGATGACACCCAGATAGATCGAGCCCGGCAGGGTGATCCGATTGAGCACATATCGCAGATAGTCGGCGGTGGGCGCACCTGGACGGATGCCTGGAATGAACCCGCCGAACTTCTTCATCTCGTCGGCACGTTCCTCGGGGTTGAACGTGATCGACACATAGAAGTACGTGAAGAAGATGATGAGCCCGAAATAGACCGCGATATAGACCGGGTCAGCGGGGTTCGTGAGGTACTCGGCGACAAACCTGGACCAGCCGCTGTTCGACGCGTTCGGGTCACCGCTGGTGATCAGCTGCGTGATCAGGTGCGGGATGTAGATCAGCGACGACGCGAAGATGACCGGGATGACACCCGCCTGGTTGACCTTCAGCGGCAGATAGGTCGACGTACCGCCGTACATCCGCCTGCCGACCATGCGCTTGGCGTACTGGACCGGGATGCGTCGCTGGCCCTGCTCCACGAACACCACGCCGACGACGATGCCCAGGGTGGCCAGGCAGACCATGGTGAACACCAGACCGCCGCGGCTGTCCAGGATGGACTTGCCCTCGCCGGGGATCGCCGACGCGATGCTGGCGAAGATCATCAGCGACATGCCGTTGCCGATGCCGCGCTCGGTCACCAGCTCGCCCATCCACATCACCAGCGCGGCGCCCGCGGTCATCACCAGCACCATCACGACGAGCGTGAAGATGTTCAGGCCGTCGCTCTGGCCCTGAATGATGTCGAGCGTGCAGCCCTGAAGAAGGCCACCGTTGGCGGCCAGCGCGACGATGCTGGTGGATTGCAGCAGCGCCAGGGCGATCGACAGATAACGCGTGTACTGCGTCATCTTCGTCTGGCCGGCCTGGCCCTCTTTACGCAGCTGCTCGAAGCGCGGGATGACGACGGTCAGCAGCTGCACGATGATGCTGGCGGTGATGTAGGGCATGATGCCGACCGCGAACACCGAGAGCTGCAGTAGTGCGCCGCCGGAGAACAGGTTGATCAGTGAATAGACCTGGCCCGAGTCGCCGCCGCTGACCTCCGCGATGCACTGCTGAACGTTCGGGTAGTTGACGCCGGGCGACGGAATCGAGGCGCCCACGCGGTAAAGGATGACGATGCCGATGGTGAAGAGGATTTTGCGCCGCAGGTCCACTGTCCGCAGTGACGAGATGAAAGCCGAAAGCACTCTTCCTCCTGCGCAGCCGACCTGTGACTAGCGGCATGCAAATGTGGCTGGTCTGACCAGCGGGTTCTTGGCTAAGTCTGGGTATCGATCATGAGCGACGTCCGTCAGGCGCGCAGCCTGCGAAGTCACGCGTCAAACAGTCTACGAGACTAACAGTTGCAGCTCCTTTGCCCTGCATCCTGCCGCCTCGATGTGCACTCACAGTTGCTTCTCAGCCGGGGAACATACCGTGGGACTTATCTCGTTATATCCACTAAGTAAATGATTTCTTCGACTAGGGGCTGATGATGGCTAGGACTGAGAACGACACGTGGGATCTCGCGTCGAGCGTCGGCGCGACGGCGACGATGGTCGCCGCGGCGCGCGCGATCGCGACCAAGGCCGACGATGCATTGATCGACGATCCGTTCGCCGAACCTCTGGTCCGCGCGGTCGGGGTGGACTTCTTCACCAAGCTCGCAAGTGGAGAGCTGCGCGCTGAGGATGTCGACGTCGACCACGCATCCGTCGGAATGGCGCGGATGACCGACAACATGGCGGTACGGACCAAGTTCTTCGACGAGTTTTTTGCTGCCGCCGTCGGAGGCGGCAATTCAGCAGACGCCGCCTCGGGGGTCCGCCAGGCGGTGATCCTGGCGTCGGGCCTGGACTCCCGGGCATACCGGCTGGCGTGGCCCGCGGGGACGACCGTCTACGAGATCGATCAGCCCGAGGTCATCGAGTTCAAGACCAGGACGCTCGCGGACTTCGGCGCCGAGCCGACCGCCGACCGCCGGACCGTCGCGGTGGATCTTCGCTTCGACTGGCCCTCGGCACTGATCGCCGCCGGGTTCGACCCGAGCAGGCCCACCGCGTGGAGCGCAGAGGGCCTGTTGGGCTATCTGCCGCCGGAGGCACAGGACAAGCTGCTCGACACCATCACCGAGCTCAGCGCCGTCGGCAGTCGCGTCGCGGTCGAGAGCACGCCGGGCATCGATCCGGCGGACCACGAGAAGGCGATCGAGCGGATGCAGGAAGCCGCCCAGCAGTGGCGGAACCACGGCTTCGAACTCGACTTCGCCGACCTCATCTACTTGGGTGACCGCAACGAGGCGTCGGCGTACCTGGCCGATCGCGGCTGGCAGGTCTCTAGGCAGAGTGTCAAGCAGCTGTTGAGTGAGAACGGATTGCCTGAAATCACCGAAGAGGACGAGGACGTCGCCCGCTTCGGTGACCTGCAGTACGTCACGGGCATACTCGGGTCATGAGCCGGGCGGACGGCCGAACCGAAGGAGACAGCTGGGATCTGGCGTCCAGCGTCGGCACCACCGCCACGATGGTCGCCGCGGCACGCGCGGTGGCGAGTCGTGATGCCGACCCACTGTTCGACGACCCCTATGCCGCAGCGCTGGTGCGCGCCGTCGGCCTGGACTTTTTCACGAAGCTCGCCGACGGGGAGGTCGAATTGCCCGACGACGGCGAGCCCGGCGGTCCGGCGTTCCTCGCCACCTCGATCGCGGTGCGAACGCGATTCTTCGACGACTTCTTCACCGAGGCAGGCGCGGCCGGAATACGCCAGGCCGTGATTCTGGCGTCGGGGCTGGATTCGCGCGCCTACCGGCTGTCATGGTCGGACGGCACCGTCGTCTACGAGATCGACCAGCCCCAGGTGATCGAGTTCAAGTGCGCGACGATGGAGTCCATCGGCGCCACCCCTGCCGCCGAACAGCGCACGGTCGGCATCGACCTGCGTGAGGACTGGCCGAAGGCGTTGCGCGGCAGTGGTTTCGACCCACATCAGCCGACGGCCTGGAGTGCCGAAGGTCTGCTGGTCTATCTGCCGCCGGACGCACAGGACCGGCTGTTCGACGACATCACGGCACTCAGCGCGCGGGGCAGCCGGCTGGCCACCGAGTATCACCCCGACGCCGCCGCCAGCATCGGCGCGCGGCTCAAGGGCATGAAGGACCGCTGGGGTGACGCCCCCGATATGGACATCACGAAGTTGTTCTACGACGGTGAGCGCAACGGGGTCATCGAATACCTGGGCGAGCACGGCTGGAACGTCTCAGCCCGTCGCCGCCCGGAGGTGTTCGCCGGGTATGGCCGCGAGTTTCCCGACACCGAAGCCCTTGTACCACTCCGCGATTCGCTTGCAGTCATCGCGACTCGAAAGTAGGAATCCATGCCACGCACCGACAACGATTCATGGGATCTGGCGTCCAGCGTCGGATCGACAGCGACGATGGTCGCCGCGCAACGGGCGCTGAGCAACCGTGAGGAACTCATCCACGACCCGTATGCCGAGCCGTTGGTGCGCGCCGTCGGAATGGACTTCTTCATCCGCGCACTCGACGGCGAGATCGACCTCGACGAGGTCGACCCTCGGTTCAACGTGCGCAACGCAGCAGAGGGAATGGCAGTGCGCACACGCCATTTCGACACATTGTTCACCGACGCGGCCGCCGCCGGTGTGCGGCAGGCCGTGATCCTTGCCGCGGGGCTGGACGCGCGGGCGTATCGGCTGGCGTGGCCCGCGGGGACCACTGTCTACGAGCTGGACCAGCCCGAGGTCATCGCGTTCAAGAGCGACACGTTGGCGCAATTGGGCGCCGAGCCTGCCGCCGACCGGCGACCGATCGCGATCGACCTCCGCGAGGACTGGCCGAAAGCGCTGGTGGATAACGGCTTCGACGCCACCCAGCCGACGGCGTGGATCGCCGAGGGATTACTGATCTACCTGCCACCCGACGCTCAGGACCTGTTGTTCGACCGCATCGACGAGCTCAGCGCGCCCGGTAGCCGTGTCGCGACCGAGCACATCCCGGACATCAGCGCGTTCTCCGACGAAAGGTCGCAGGAGATCGCGGACCGGCTCAAGAAGTACGGTCACGACATCGAGATGTCGGAGCTGATCTATCGCGACGAGCGCAATGACGTCATCGACTACCTCACCGCCAAAGGTTGGGACGTCTCAGCGCAGGCGATGCGGGACGCCTACGCCGCCAACGGGTTCGAATTCCCGGAGGACAGTGCGATGGGCTTCTTCGCCGACATGAGCTACCTGTCCGCGATCAAGCGCTAGGTCCGCCTGCCAGTTCGAGGAACCTGGCGTACCGGTCTTCTACCGGGTCGGTCCACGCGGGATCGGGTTCGACGATGCGGTCGACAGAGGCCCATCGCGCGGCGTCGCCGACGGCAGTTTCGAGTCCGGCCGCCATCCGTGCCAAAAACGCCGCACCCAGCGCGGCGCCCTCGGCGACGCCCGACACGCTCACGGGCAGCCCGGTGGCGTCGGCGATGGCCTGCATCCACGGCGCGACGCGCGTGCCGCCGCCCGTCGCGACAATGCGCGTCGCCCGGGCGCCGCTCATCTCGACGATCTGCCGCACAACGAATCCCGACGCCTCATAGGCGGCGCGTCGCACCGAGGCACCGTCGTGGGTGAGGTTCAGCCCGTCGAGCACGCCGCGGCGATCGGGATCGTGCAGCGGGACGCGTTCACCGCGCAGATAGGGCGACCACACCGGCACCCGCCCGGGGTCGACGTCGCCGTTCCCGACGAGGCGGTCCACCCAGCCGAGGAACAAACCACCCGCGTTACTCGGCCCGCCGATCTGGAGCTTGCCCTCGGCGGTGTGTGGCAGCGTCCAGAGGCCGGGCACCTCACGGAACTCACTGGTCGTCACCCACACGATCAGAGTCGTGCCGCACAACACGAGGACGTCGCCGTCCTGGTCGGCGCCCGCGACGATCTGTTCGCACACCGCATCGACCGCGCCCGCGGCCAACACGGTGTCGGAGTCCCGCAGCCGACCCACCGCGACACCGGTCGTCTCCACACGTGGCATCGCCGCCGGGTTCGTACCGCACTCGGCGCAGACCGATTCGCTCCACCGCTCGCCGTCGAACAACGGATAAGCGGTGCTGGCGGTGGAATTGTCGATGATTGCCTCGCCCGCGAGCGCATGATTGGCCACCGCCGCCGCGGGCCAGTACCCGTGGGCGCCGGGCGCCTCCCCCACCGTCCAGCGCAGGAACTCTTCTGCTTCACCGGAGAGGAACGTGGTGTCCGGGCCGGCGTCCCGCCTACCGCGGACGTCGCCGTAGAGCAGGCCCGGGGTGAGCGGCCGTCCCTCGTCGTCGACGGCCGTCAGGGACGGCACCATCGCGGTGACCGCCACCGCCGCGGCATCGGGCCGACGCAATTCGGCAAGGGCCGCCAACGGTCCCCGCCGCCACGCCTCGTCGGCGTCATGTTCGAACTGATCTGGTGCGGGGACCCGCAATCGGTGCGGGATCCGGACCCGCGCGGCCACCTGACCATCCTCGTCGGCGGCCACCGCCTTCACGGCCGTCGTACCGATGTCGATGCCGATAGTGACCGCTTTGGCTGACACGGGCGCCACCGTACGCCAGCATGTCCATACGTGAGCAGACTTCGCGCGCTCGTGACCGCACCACTGCGCGGTCCCGGCCTCGACAAGCTGAACCAACTGGTCGACGTTGTGTACGACCCGTGGATCGAGCTACGCCCGCTGCGGATCTACTCGGCCGAACAGCTCGCCGAGCGTGCGAGCGCCGAGCACGCCGACATCCTTGTCGTGGAGGCTGATTCGGTGAGCGGGCCGGTACTCGATCTGCCGCTGCGGGCGGTTGCGTCCACGCGCGGGGACCCCAACAATGTCGACGTGGCCGCGGCGACGGCGGTCAAGGTGCCGGTGCTGAATACGCCGGGCCGCAATGCCGACGCCGTCGCGGAAATGGCGATCGCGCTGCTCTTCGCCGCTACCCGTCAGGTGCTGACCGCCGATGCAGACGTCCGCGCTGGAGAGGTGTTTCGCGACGGCACCATCCCCTACCAACGGTTTCGGGCATGGGAGGTCGCGGGGATGACGGCCGGGCTGGTGGGTCTCGGCGCCGTGGCCCGAGCGCTGCGCTGGCGGCTGCAGGGGCTCGGCCTGACGGTGATCGCCTGCGACCCGTACAACGACGAGGCCACCCACAGCCTCGACGCCCTGCTCGCCGAGGCCGACATCATCTCGCTGCACGCGCCCGTCACCGACGACACCGTGGACATGATCGGCGCCGACCAGTTCGCAAAGATGCGCGACGGCGCGGTGTTCCTCAATACTGCTCGCGCGCAACTGCACAACACCGATGCCCTCGTCGACGCGCTGCGCTGTGGCAAGCTCGGCGCGGCCGGGCTGGATCACTTCGTCGGCGAATGGCTGCCGGTCGATCATCCGCTCACGGGGATGTCCAACGTCGTGCTCACACCTCATATCGGCGGCGCCACGTGGAACACTGAGGCGCGGCAGGCGCAGATCGTCGCCGACGGCCTCGAGATGCTGTTGTCCGGACGCTCGCCCGCGCACATCGTCAACCCGGAGGTGCTGACATGGTGAGATACGTCGCCAACCCCGAGGACGCGGTGCTCGACGCTGCCAAGGACATGCTGCGCCGCGGCCTTGTCGAGGGCACCGCGGGCAATATCTCGGCCAGGCGCGAGGACGGCAACATCGTCATCACGCCGTCGTCGGTGGACTATGCCGACATGGTGCTGGACGACCTCGTCCTCGTCGACTCCGAAGGTGCTGTGCTGACCGCCAAGGACGGCCGGAGCCCGTCGACGGAGATGTCGCTGCACCTGGCGTGCTATCGCGCATTCGACGACATCGGCAGCGTGATCCACAGTCATCCGGTGTGGGCCACGATGTTCGCGGTCGCCCGTCAGTCGATTCCGGCCTGCGTCGACGAGTTCGCCGTGTACTGCGGCGGCGAGATTCGGTGTGCGGAGTACGCGGCGTCAGGAAGTCCCGATGTCGGCGACAACGCAGTGAAAGCGTTGCAGGACAGGGCGGCAGCGCTGATCGCCAACCACGGGCTGGTGGCGGTGGGCCCGCGGCCCGACAAGGTGCTGCATGTCACCGCGTTGGTGGAGCGCACCGCGCAGATCGCCTGGGGCGCAAGAGCTCTCGGTGGGCCGGTCCCCATTCCCGACGAAGTCAACAAGAACTTCGCCTCGGTATACGGCTACCTACGCCAGAATCCCATGTGACGGGTGGGGTTCTAGAAGCGGTAATCGCCCAGCCAGAGCGCGCTGACGCCGGTTACCGACCGTTCGGCCTGGCTGAGCACCCCGGCCACCGAGCGGCCCACGAGGACCGCCAGGGCCTCAGGCATCGACGCGGCCGCAGGCTGCGACGACGCTTTCGGCCTCAGCATGTCCATGAGCGACGAGCCCGGGTAGTTGACCAGGCGGACCTCGTCGTCGGGATCGAGGCCGGCCAGCACCTTGGCGCGGTTGAGCGCGGTGCGGAACCCGCCGAGTTCGTCGACAAGGCCGTGTTCCAGCGCGTCGGCCCCGGTCCACACCCGACCGCGAGCAACCGCGTCGACGGCCTCGACGGTCATCTTGCGACCCGAGGCGACACGCTCGACGAAGTCGGAGTAGGAGAGATCAGCCTCTGCCGCGACCAGCGCGTGCTGCTCATCGGTGAAGGGCTGGTTGATCGACCAGGCGTCGGCGTTGGCGTTGGTGCGCACCGAATCCGAGCCGATGCCGAGACGGTCCTTGAGTTCCCGGGCGACCAGCTTGCCGGTCACGACACCGATCGAGCCGGTGATTGTTCCTGGATTGGCGACGATCGCATCGGCGGCCATCGACACGTAATAGCCACCCGATGCCGCGACCGCACCCATCGACGCGACAACGGGTTTTCCGCTGTCCCGCACCCGGTTCACCTCGCGCCAAACGGTTTCCGAGGCGGTCGCCATTCCACCGCGACTGTCCACTCGCAACACGATCGCGGAGACGGAATCGTCGGCCGCCGCCTCGCGCAAGGCCGCAGTGATGGTGTCACCGCCGGCGCTTGATTCGCCGAACGACAGCACCTGCGGTCCGCCCCGGCCGCTGACGATCAGGCCGTGCACGGTGATGACGGCGATCGTCGGCTTGCCCTTGCGGCCCGGAACCGGCGGCAGCGGTGACGAGGGTCGCGAAACAGTGGCTTTCGCGTATCGCGACAGGTACAGCCGGGGCGGCGCATCGTCGGAATCCGCATCGCCGTTCTTGGATGAAATGTCAGACGCACCAACGAGTTCGACGATACGTGCGTACGCCTCGTCGCGGAATCCGATTCGATCGACCAGGTGGCCGGTGACAGCGTCGTCGCGCAATAATGGCGCTTTGTCGGCAAGCGCGTCGACGTCGGCTGCCTCGATACCGCGTGACTCGGATACCGCCTGCGCGACCTGGGCATGCAGGCTTTCGATCAGTCTGGTGTCAGCCTCCCGGTGGGAATCGGTATAGCTGTTCTGGGTGAAACGGTTTGGGGCTGACTTGTATTCGCCACGCGCGATGTACTGAGCCTCGATACCCGCTTTATCGAGCGCATCGCGTAAGAACATCGCACTGGTGGCGAAACCGACCAAACCGACTGTGCCCGAGGGTTGCATCCACACCTCGCGGAACGCCGAAGCGAGGTAGTACGACAGAGTGCCCGGATAGGTCTCGGCCCACGCGAGCGACGGTTTCACGTCGCTGAACGCCGAGATCGCGTCGCGCAGTTCCTGCACCGGACCCGGCGCGGCTGCACTCAGCTGGACGCGCGCGATCAGCCCGGCCACGCGCGGATCGTCGGCGGCACGGTGGATGGCGGCGACAACGTCGCGCAGCACCATTGGCCGCGTGCCGGCGGTGATCATCGACAGCGGGTCGAAGCCACCGGTTTCCGGTGGCGCTGCCATCAGATCGAGCTCAAGCACACACCCGCCGGGGACGCCGTGATGACGGGCGGTGTCCACCCGCTTGCCGAGCGCACGTAAGTCGTCGATTCCAGGGATGCCGGGCAGAAATGCGAACATCCTGTGAGCCTACCGGCGCGAAAGTGGGGGCCGGCCTGTCGCAGTTCCGGCCGCTGGCCGGAAGCGACGTTGCCGATCTCGGCAAGACCGAAAACACGACGGCAACAGAGTATTTCAGTCCGCTTTCGCCAGTGCGGTCAGTGACCCAGGTGCGGGTTAGCGGCCCAGGTACCGGGAGAACTGCGGGCAGTAGATGTTCACCGAGGCCCGCATGAAGCCCACGGCCTGTTCCTTGGTCAGATTGCTGTTCACCAAGGACTGGAGGATGCCTCGTACCAACGGTGGCGGGTTGGGATTGCGCGCCATCTCCCGGGTCATCGTGTCGCAGACCTGTCGGCCCAACGCCGGGACATCGGTTTCGGGGCCGACGGTGATGCCCAGGGAGCTCACTGCCTTCTCGAACTGCTCGTCGGCGTCCTGAGCGTGCGCGGACGCGGCGCTACCGAAGACCGCGAGGCCGGCGCTGACCATCGCAACAGCGATGGCACGACGGACAGTGGTCATGTCTGCTCCTGAACTTTTCGGCACGCGCAATGTAGATCGCGCCCGTGACCCGTTGCGTTACCGCATTCGACGAAACGCAAGAGCCCCCACCGTAACGGCAGGGGCCCTTGTCGACAACTGGACCTACAGCTCGGCGGCGGGCCGCCAATCAGACTTCGGTCGCGGATCCGCCCGCAGCGGTGATCTTCTCGCGTGCACTGCCGCTGAACTTGTGAGCGGTGACGTTGACCTTCACGGTCAGCTTGCCGTCGCCGAGCACCTTGACCAACGTGTTCTTGCGCACCGCACCGGAAGCCACCAGCTCGTCGACACCCACATCGCCGCCCTTGGGGAACAGCTTGTTGATGTCGCCGACGTTGACGACCTCGTACTCGGTCCTGAACCGGTTGCGGAAGCCCTTGAGCTTCGGCAGCCGCATGTGGATGGGCATCTGGCCACCCTCGAACGTCGCCGGGACGTTCTTACGTGCCTTGGTGCCCTTGGTGCCGCGACCGGCGGTTTTGCCCTTGGAACCCTCACCGCGACCCACGCGGGTCTTGGCGGTCTTCGACCCCGGCGCCGGGCGCAGGTCGTGCAGTTTGATGGTCATTGCTAAACCTCTTCTACCTCGACGAGGTGGTGGACGGTCTTGATGAGTCCACGGGTCTGGTCGTTGTCCTCACGCACCACGGACTGCCGGATCTTGCGCAATCCGAGGGTCCGCAGGCTCTCGCGTTGCTTCCAGCGCGCACCGATGGTGCTACGCACCTGAGTGATCTTGAGCTCTGCCATGGTTACGCCGTTCCCTCACGCGCGGCCGACGCGGCGAGCGCCTCGGCTTCACGCCGCGCCCGCAACATGCCTGCCGGCGCCACTTCCTCGATGGTCAGGCCACGTCGGGCCGCGACCTCTTCCGGACGCTGCAGCAGCTTGAGCGCGGCCACGGTGGCGTGCACCACGTTGATCGCGTTGTCGCTGCCCAGCGACTTGGCCAGGATGTCGTGCACGCCCGCACACTCCAGCACCGCGCGAGCCGCACCACCGGCGATCACACCGGTACCAGGGCTGGCCGGACGCAGCATCACGACGCCCGCTGCGGCCTCGCCCTGCACCGGGTGCGTGATCGTGCCGCCGATCAGCGGTACGCGGAAGAAGCCCTTACGCGCTTCCTCGACACCCTTGGCGATGGCGGCCGGGACCTCTTTGGCCTTGCCGTAGCCGACACCGACCATGCCCTTGCCGTCGCCGACGATGACCAGCGCGGTGAAGCTGAACCGCCGGCCACCCTTGACCACCTTGGAGACGCGGTTGATCGTGACGACGCGTTCGATGTAGTTGCTCTTCTCGCCGCCGTCGCGACCGCCACGGCCTCCGCCGCGGTCGTCGCGACGACCACGGCCGTCGCGGTCACCACGACCGCCTCCGCGGTTGTCCTGCGCCGGAGCGGCGCCAGCCTGCTCGGCCATCATGCAGTCCTTCCGTAATGAGTCATTAGAACTTCAGCCCGCCTTCGCGCGCTGCGTCAGCCAGTGCCGCGATGCGCCCGCCGTAGGTGTAGCCACCGCGGTCGAACACCACGGCCTCGATACCCGCAGCCTTCGCGCGCTCGGCGATCAGCTGACCGACCCGCACGCTGTGGGCCTTTTTGTCGCCGTCGACCGCACGCACGTCCGCCTCGATCGACGATGCGGCGGCCACTGTGGTGCCGTCGAGGTCGTTGATCAGCTGCACGTGGATGTGCCGCGACGAGCGGTTGACCATCAAGCGCGGCACCTCTGCCGTGCCCTCGATCTTCTTGCGCAGTCGGGCGTGCCGACGCAACCGCGAGACGCGCCGGACCTCGGACACGCTCTGCCCCACAGCCTTACGTGACGACGCCTCAGTCTTAGAAGAAGCCATTTCTACTTACCTGTCTTTCCGACCTTGCGGCGGATCTGCTCACCCTCGTAGCGAATGCCCTTGCCCTTGTAGGGATCGCTCTTGCGCAGGCGGCGGATGTTCGCCGCGATCTGGCCGACCTTCTGCTTGTCGATGCCGGAGATCGAGAACTTCGTCGGTGTCTCCACTGCGAACGACACACCTTCGGGGGCGTTGATCAACACCGGATGGCTGTAACCAAGGGCGAACTCGAGGTTGCTGCCCTTGGCCACCACGCGGTAGCCGACGCCGAAGATCTCCATCTTGGTGGTGTAGCCCTCGGTCACACCCGTCACCAGGTTGGCGATGAGCGTGCGGGACAACCCGTGCAGCGAGCGGTTTTCGCGCTCGTCGTTCGGACGGGTCACCACGATGGCGCCATCGTCGTCGCGCGCGATCTGGATCGGTTCGGCCACCGTCAGCTCAAGAGTTCCCTTGGGACCCTTGACCGAGACGTTCTGGCCGGTGATCGTGACATCGACTCCGGCGGGAACCGGAACCGGTTGCTTTCCAATTCGTGACATGGTCTTTAGGCTCCTATCCCCACTACCACACGTACGCGAGGACTTCGCCGCCGACGCCCTCTCGGGCGGCCTGACGGTCGGTTCGCAGACCCGACGACGTGGAGATGATCGCCACGCCCAGACCGCCGAGCACGCGCGGCAGATTGGTGGACTTCGCGTAGACGCGCAGACCGGGCTTGCTCACCCGGCGCAGTCCCGCGATGCTGCGTTCACGGCTCGGGCCGTATTTCAGTTGCACCACAAGCGACTTGCCCACCCGGGCATCCTCGGTGTGGTAATCGGAGATGTAGCCCTCGCTCTTGAGGATCTCGGCGATGTTGGCCTTGATCTTCGAGTGTGGCAGCGACACCTCGTCGTGGTACGCCGAATTGGCGTTGCGCAGACGTGTCAAGAAGTCTGCGATCGGATCCGTCATGGTCATGACAGCCGGTTCACCTTCCTCGCGGCGGTTCCCCCCGAAAGCTCTTGGGGGCCTACCGCAACCTTTTTGATGTGGTTTGTAGTTGTTGGCTGACTAGGGCTTGACGCTGTTCGCGCAAGCGCTCATCACCAGCTGGACTTCTGAACGCCGGGCAGTTCGCCGGCGTGCGCCATCTCGCGCAGGCAGATACGGCAGAGCCCGAACTTGCGGTAAACCGCGTGCGGGCGACCGCACCTATTGCACCGGGTGTAGCCGCGCACCTTGAACTTCGGCTTCTTGTTGGCCTTGTTGACCAGAGCCTTCTTTGCCATTTGCTCAGTTCTCCTTGAAAGGGAAGCCAAGTGCACGCAGCAGCGCGCGGCCTTCGTCGTCGTTCGTCGCCGACGTGACGACGGTGATGTCCATACCCCGGGGGCGATCGATGTCGTCGATGTTGATCTCGTGGAACATCGACTGCTCGTTGAGCCCGAAGGTGTAGTTGCCGGTGCCGTCGAACTGCTTGGGGCTGAGCCCGCGGAAGTCGCGGATACGCGGCAGCGCGATCGAGGTCAGGCGGTCGAGAAACTCCCACATCCGGTCGCCGCGCAGCGTCACCCGCGCACCGATCGGCATGCCCTCACGCAGCTTGAACTGTGCGATGGACTTGCGGGCCTTGCGAATCTCGGGCTTCTGGCCGGTGATCAGCGCCAGGTCGTTGACTGCACCGTTGATCAGCTTGGCGTCGCGGGCGGCGTCACCGACACCCATGTTCACGACGACCTTGACCACGCCGGGGATCTGCATGACGTTCGCGTAGCCGAATTCCTTCAGCAGCGCGTCCTTGATCTCCTCGCGGTAGCGCTGCTTGAGCCGCGGGACGGTCTTTTCTTCAGTGCTGGTTGTGGGAGTCACTCTAGATGTCCTTGCCGTTGGTCTTGGCGATGCGGACCTTCTTGCCGCTCTCTTCGTCCGTGCGATACCCGATGCGGGTCGGCTTGCCGTCGGAGTCGACGACCATCACGTTGCTCGCGTCGATGGCGGCCTCCTGCGTGACGATGCCGCCGGACTGCGCGCCGCGCTCGTTGCGCGAGACCGCGGTGTGCTTCTTGATCCGGTTGACGCCCTCGACGAGGATCTTGTTCCGCGACGGATACGCCTGCAGCACCTTGCCTTTGGCGCCCTTGTCTTTACCGGAGACGACCAGAACGGTGTCGCCCTTGTGGACCTTCACTTACAACACCTCCGGGGCAAGCGAGACGATCTTCATGAAGCGCTTCTCGCGCAGTTCGCGGCCGACCGGGCCGAAGATGCGCGTACCGCGCGGGTCGTTGTCGGCCTTGATGATGACGGCGGCGTTCTCGTCGAACTTGATGTAGCTGCCGTCGGCGCGACGGCGCTCCTTGACGGTGCGCACGATCACGGCCTTGACGACCTCGCCGCGCTTGACGTTGCCGCCCGGGATGGCGTCCTTGACAGTTGCCACGATGATGTCGCCGATGCCGGCGTAACGCCGCCCCGATCCGCCGAGCACGCGGATGCACAAGATCTCCTTGGCACCCGTGTTATCGGCGACCTTCAGCCGCGATTCCTGCTGAATCACTCGAACTCCTCGACCTGGTATTTGAACGTACGGCAGGCCTGAACATCTGGCGGGCACAGCCCACCAGTGACCCGACGTGCGCGGTCTTGCTGTCACCGAAGAGCACGCAGGGATTTCGAAACGAGATCCGAGGTCTGCCCAAGGCAACCCGTTGATTCTAGGTGACGACCTGCGAGGAACCAAATCGCTGCTGGTCGGGCGCCGGTCGGCGCCGAGGCAATGTCACGCTGAGAGCGTCGTCGCGGCTATATGTGCACGGCATCGCTCTCAGACTGACATTGTGATCACCCCGCGAAGCTCAGGGTATTTCGATGGCGAAATCGTCCATCATCGGCGAGGTGAACGGGTCGAATCCCGCGCCGGAGGGTCCCTGTACATGCACCGCCACCAGGTAGTCGCCTGAGTTCGTCCAGACGTGCGCGACGCGATCGCCGAATTCGACGGCCTGCTCGGGAGTATCCGCCCACGAGCCGAGCAACTTCTGACCGCTGTATCCGCACAGGTCCGCGGGCAGCACGCTGACGCTGCTGACCGCCGAAGCCGCCATCGCATCGTCGGCGTACTGCTTGAAGGCCGCCGCGGGGTCCAGCGTCGTCCTGGCGATCGTGACCGTCGCCCACGTCCCGTCGGGGCCGGTCAGCTTCGCGCCGACGTCGCCGTCGGCCTGCCCCGTCGACCAGCCCTGCGGCAGAACGACCGTGATCCTGGGCGCCCCGGGATCCGCGACGGCTGCAGTCACCCCCTGCTGCGCAGGATCGGGCAGTTGGCAGGTGACCGTGTTCGGCGCGACCGAGGTGCGGGTGGTGGGCACAACGCCGGGTTCGGTGAGGTCGGCCTCCGGCGTCGGGATGGCCCGCGTGGTCTGCGTCGAGGTCATCGTGACCGACGCCGCCGTTTCGGCGACCGTCTCCCCGTCCTCGGCGACAGGCTCACCTTCACTGGTCTTACCGCAGGCCGATACCACCAAGGCCGCCGTGCACAGCGCGGCGAGTACCGCCGATCGAGTTCTCATCGGTCTCGTCAGTCCTTCGCGAAAGCGCGGGCGAACTCGCGCTCCAGATCCACATAGGGCTGACCGGAAACGTCAACGTTCACCTGGGCGATGGTGCCCCCTGTGAACGCGTACGGAGCCTTGTACGCCCGCGACACGGGCGATCCGGTGTTGCGACCGACGCTCAGGGTGGCTCCCGCGAGACCGAAGGTGCCGGGGTGGACTCGCACGCCTGTTCTCGACGCCACCTCGGCGTCGTCGATGTACAGCGCCGCGTCGCCGAGCGGGGTGTGGCTGCCCTCGACCGTTCCTGTGCGCGTGTAGGCGGCACCGAACGTGTGCGTCCCCAGCGGGACGGGTCCGGGCGACGACAAAACTTGCTCCTCCTCGCCGAGGAAGTTGTAGATGTAGTGCAGCCGCCCGTCCTGGATGAACAGGACATGCCCGCCGTGTGCGCCTCCGTGCTTGAACAACACGCCCTCTGCGCCAGTGCTGTCGATCGTCACCTCGGCGATGACCGCGAAAGAACGGCCCTGGATCTCCGCGGCCGCTCCCACCCCGACGTCGGCAGTGCCGGGATAGTAGAAGTACGACTCTCTGGTGCCGGTCAGGTAGGGCCGCCACCGTCCCAGCGTCTCGATGATGTTCAGATCCGAGAGCGGAAGCCCGTTGTACTTCTGCGCCTCGCTGAACCACAGCGCCTTGAGTTCCTCGAGCTTGCCCGGGTGCTCAGCGGCGAGGTCGTGGCATTGGCTGCGGTCGGCCTCGATGTGGAACAGCTCCCACCGGTCCTTGTCGAAGTTTGACCAGCCCGCAGGCGACGCGGCGTGCACGGCGTTGGCGAACCAGCCGTCGTGCCAGATCCCGCGCGTGCCCAGCATCGCGTAGAACTGCGACTCCTTTCCCGTCGGCGCATCCGGGTCATCAAGGGCCACTTTGAAACTCACGCCGTCCAGTGGCTTCTGGTTGATGCCCTTGACCGCCAGAGGTGGATCGATCCCGAGCAGGTCGTACACCGTCGGGGTGATGTCGCAGACGTTGACGTAGTTGTCGCGAACCTCACCGTGTGCGGCGATGCCCTTCGGCCAGGAGATGATGGCCGTGTCGGCGATGCCGCCCTCGTGCGACGCGTACCGCTTGTACAACTTGTACGGCGTGTTGAACGCCATCGCCCAGCCGATCGGATAGTGGTTATAGGTCTCCGGCCCGCCCAGGTTGTCCATGAGACGCAGACCTTCTTCCACGGTGTCGACGTAGCCGTTGAAGAACTTGACCTCGTTCACGGATCCGTTCGGTCCGCCCTCACCGCTGGCACCGTTGTCGGAGATGACCACGATGATGGTGTTGTCGAGTTGGCCGGACTCCTCCAAATAGTCGAGGATTCGCCCGATTTGGTCGTCGGTGTAGCTCAAGAAGCCGGCGAACACCTCGGCCATGCGACAGAACAACCGCTTGTCGTCATCCCCGAGTGAGTCCCACGGCCGCACGGTGTCCTGCACGGGCCACGGTTCGCCGTTGGGTCCCTTGACATCCGAGTACGGGTTGATCGGTGAGAGTTCGGTATCGGGCGGAACGATGCCGAGACGCTTCTGGTTCTCCAGCACGATCTCGCGGTAGCGCTCGTAACCCATGTCGAAGGTACCCGCGTAGCGGTCGGCCCACTCTTTGAAGACGTGGTGCGGCGCGTGCCCGGCACCGGGACAGACATAGGAGAACCACGGCTTGTCGGGGGCGATCACCTTGGCGTCGCGGATGAATTCGATTGTCTTGTCGGCGATGTCCTTCGACAGGTGGTAGCCGTCCTCCGGCAGTCCCGGCGGTGCGACGGGGTGGTTGTCGTATACGAGTTCGGGATACCACTGGTCGGTCTCGCCGCCCATGAAGCCGTAGAACCGTTCGAATCCGCGCGACAGCGGCCAATGTCGTTTGGTGGAGGCGAGATTGGACTCCTCCAACGGCGTCAGATGCCACTTTCCGATGCAGTAGGTGTTGTAGCCCTTCTCGGCGAGAACTTCTGACAGCAGCGCGGTGTCGTCCGGGATGCGCCCGTTGCAGCCCGGGAAGCCGTCGGTGAACTCCTCGATGGTCGCCATGCCGACAGTGGTGGCGTGGCGCCCCGTCAGCAGCGATGCCCGCGTCGGTGAGCACAGCGCGGTGGTGTGGAACTGCGAAAGCCGGACTCCGCGCTCGGCGATGCGGCTCATGGTCGGCATCTGGACCAGACCGCCGAAGCAGTCCCACGTCGCGATGCCGGTGTCGTCCCACACGAGGTAGAGCACGTTGGGCGCATCCTCGGGCGCCGTCGGCGCGGCGTAGGGGCCCCAGTCCGGTTCCGAATCCCGGATGTCGAGTTCGATTCTGCCGTTGAATTCGGTCGCCATGGCCGGGGAGATTACCCCGGTGATATGAGCTCAGACTGAGAAATTGGCGACGCCGGCCCCTGCGGTTTCCGCGTGAGCCACCACTGGACGGTGGCCAGCGGAATAGTCCAACCCAGCCAAGCGCCCAGCCCGGCTACGAACCACAGATAGTGCTCCTCCTTGCCGTCAAAGACACTGTCCCGCAACGGCTGCAGGGAGATGAAAAGCACCGGCGTCCAGATCCGGTTGGCGATCGTCGAGAGCGCGACCGTGGCGCTTCGCACCATATGCCTGCGGTGGTCGGCGAATCGCCGCTGTCGCGCCGCCGCGAACCCGTTGATGGTGAACCACAGCCACACCGCGCCCAGCAGCACATTGCTGGCCGCCAGGAACGGGCCGAACGGGGTGGCGGCCCCGATCACCATCGCGAATGCCGCCGCGGGGATGGCCGCAATGACGTACACACGCCCCGTCCGACGGTGCAGCACTGGGTGGCGGCTGCGCAGCCGCGGCCAGATCTGTGCGACGGCGGTGATCATGGCGACGCTGCCGAACATCACGTGGGCCACCAGCAGCGGATAGTGCAGCCCGAAGGTCGAAGGCACCCTGGTACCGCCGGTGAAGTACGGCGGCAGCGAGAACAGCAGAAAAGCCGAGACGATCACGGCGAGACCCGCGGCCAGATGATTGCCCCGCAACAAAGATGCGTATGCCATACGCATAAAGCGTACGGCATACGCAGAGGGCTGCGCAATCGTTTATGCTGGCAACAAATGAGCGATCCCCTGCCCCGCGCTCTGGAGATCTTGTGGCATGGGCCGACCGCGCCGACCCGGCCGCGAGGGCTGAGCCGGGAGCGCATTGTCGAGGCCGCTGTCGCCCTGGCCGACGCCGATGGCCTCGCCGCGCTGTCGATGGCCCGCTTGGCCGAACGACTCGGCTGCGGCACGATGTCGCTGTACCGGCACGTCGCCAACAAGGACGAGTTGGTGACGTTCATGCTCTCGACGGCGCCGGGTCCGCCGCCTATCGGCGATGAGGCGGATTGGCGTGGCTCCCTTACGGATTGGGCCACGGGCCTGTGGGACATCTACCACCGGCACCCGTGGGTGCTCCAGGCGGCGGCGGCCGGTCCGCCTGCGGACCCCGGCCAGTTGGCGTGGCTGAACGCCGGGCTGGCGGCACTCGGCCCGACCGGCCTGTCCGAACGCGACAAGCTCGCCGCGGTGATGGCCGTGCTGCACTATGTCCGCGGCGCGGCGGCGCTGCACATCGAGGCGGCACACGTTGAGGGCCCGCACTACCCCGATCTGCTCCGCCGGTTCGTCGATGCGGAGCGTTTCCCGGCACTCGCCGCCGCCGTGGCGGCCGGTGTGTTCGACGCAGCCGACGCGGATCACCTCGCCGATTTCCACTCGGGCCTACGGCAGCTCCTCGACGGCGTGGCAGCCAGGGTGGGGGCGAACGGTTGACGTCTGCCGTCCGGTTTGTGATGTCGGGGTAGCGGCAACACCGGTAGCCATGCAGGAAAGTTGCCCCGGTGAGAGTATGCCGAGAGTGGCGACAAGCAAACCGCAGACCATTTCTTATCCACATCCCGGCTCGCGTCCGGGCCGGCATGACGACTACGCGGTCGACCCGCACGTTGTTGTCCTGTTCGGCGCCACCGGCGATCTGGCGAGGCGCAAGCTGATTCCCGGCCTGGCCTATCTGGATCAATCCGAACTGGCACCCCACATTCAGATCGTCGCCACCTCGCTCGAGGACATCTCCACCGAGGACTTCCTCGAGATCGCCAACGAGGCGATCGACGAATTCGGCACCCACAAGCTCAACAGGGAACAGTGGATGCGGTTCGCCGAAACCGTCACCTATGTGCCTCAGGGCGCGGGGCCCGAAGCGCTGGCCGCCGCGGTCGCGGCCGCCGAGGAAAAACTCGGCCCCGACGTCCGGCGGCTGCACTATCTGTCGGTGCCACCGAAGGCGGCACGTGCGGTGATCACGATGCTGAAGGACGCCAACCTGGTTGACCGTTCGCGGGTCGTGATGGAAAAGCCGTTCGGTACCGATCTGGCCAGCGCCGTCGAACTCAACGGCTTCGTCCACGAGACGTTCGACGAAAGTCAGATCTTCCGGATCGACCATTTCCTCGGTAAAGAGGCGGCACAGAACATCCTCGCGTTCCGCTTCGCCAACGGTCTGTTCGAACCGATCTGGAACCGCAACTTCATCGATCACATACAGATCGACATCCCCGAGGCCCTCGGCCTGGATGAGCGCGCCAACTTCTACGAGAGCACCGGTGCGTTCAAGGACATGGTGGTCACCCATCTGCTCCAGGTGATGGCGTTCGTCGTGATGGAACCACCGACAGCACTGGAACCGCGCGCGATCAGCGAAGAGAAGAACAAGGTGTTCCGGTCGATGCTCCCTATCAACTGCTCCGACGTGGTGCGGGGTCAGTTCGCCGGGTATCGCGACTTGGAAGGTGTCGCAAAGGATTCCGACACGGAAACCTTCATCGCGATGAAGGTGGGAATAGACAACTGGCGGTGGGCCGGCGTCCCTGTCTACCTGCGCACGGGCAAGCGGATGGCCGAAGGCATCCGCATCATCTCGATCGCGTTCAAGGAGGCGCCGCGTTCGATGTTCCCGGCGGGGTCCGGTGTAGGCGCGCAGGGCCCCGACCATCTGACCTTCGACTTGGCCGACAACTCCAAGGTGTCATTGTCGTTCTACGGTAAGCGACCCGGGCCCGGCATGAAGCTCGACAAGCTGTCGATGCAATTCTCGACTCAGGAGATCGACACCGTCGGCGACGTGCTCGAGGCATACGAGCGCCTCATCCTGGACGCCATGCGCGGTGATCACACACTTTTCACCACCGCCGAGGGCATCGAATCACTGTGGGAGCGCTCGGAGCCGCTACTCAACGACCCGCCGTCGGTGAAGTCATACCCGCAGGGCACGTGGGGCCCCAACGCAATCCATCAGCTGATCGCGCCCAACGCGTGGCGGCTGCCGTTCGAGCGGGCATGGCGCGAGAACAACAACGGCGACGATGAGTAACAGACGACGACCTCGGGGGTGGAGTGCGATCACGTCTGGCGCGCAGCGCATTTGGAACATGACCGGGTACGTCACGCGGTAACCTCGGGTTCGCGGTGATGAGCGCCAAGGGGGGCACGATGATGCCGGCACAGGGCAACGGAGCCATCGATCTGTTATTCGATGTCAGACACATCGACCAGAGCGGCATCGGAACCTACATCGGCGTGTACCTCCCCCTGCTCGAAGAGGCTCTTGCTCGGCAGGGCCACACCCTCGCCGTGTTGGCAGACCGTGACAACGTTCCTCCTGTTGCCGAAACCACCACAGTCGTCATCTCAGAGCCGTCGGGCGCGCCGATGTACTCGGTCGCCGAGCAGCGGGCATGGAATCGCGCAGTGCAGATGACTCGGCCGAAGGCCATGTGGGTGCCCCACTATCCGTTTCCATTCACTCTGTCTCGCCCTGCCAACCGTCGAATTGTTTTCTTCAGCACGGTGCACGACGACAGCCACCTGTTGCCGGAGAACATCAGCGGCAACGGCCGGGCGCGGCGAATGTACGCACGCGTGATGCTGGCGATCGTCGCCCGAAGGTCGGCGGCAATCTTCACCCCGTCGCGGGCGGCCGCCGACGCCCTGGCCAAGTACGTTCCCACCGCCCGGTTTGTCGTGACGCCGATTCCCGTGAGTGAGTCATGGTTCGAACCCGCCGATCCTCAATTGTCACCGGTGCGGGACCGCTTCATTCTGTACCTCGGCAACGTCAAACGACACAAGAATCTTTCAGCGCTGATCACCGCGTATACCCAAGTGCACCAGGCGATTCCGCAGAAGCTCGTGATCGCGGGCAGCGGCGCCTCGGTCAAGGTACTCGACGAGCGCATCCATGCGCAGGCCGCTGCCCTCGGAGATCGCGTGGAGATGATCGGACGACTGGAATTCGACGAACTGCGCTCGCTCGTCGCGGCCGCGGACCTGCTGGTGATGCCTTCACTCAACGAGGGCGCCGGGCTCCCGCCGCTCGAGGCCATGGCGTCGCATACCGCCGTCCTCAGCTCCAGCATCCCGGCACTGCGGGAAACCTGCGGCGCCGGCGCTGAGTTCTTCGATCCGAACGATCACACCGAGCTGGCCGGTTTGATCCGCGCCTATTGCCTCGACGAGCAGGCCAGAGCCGACCTGGCGTCGAGAGGCTGGGCGCACGTGACACAGCGCCAAGCCGATATCTCGACCGGTGCCGCGGCCGACACGATCCTGGCCAAGCTCGGTCAGCGCCCCGACTGAAGATTCCACGTCGAATGGCCGTGCTCGCGCGGGGTCGAATGGCACACTGAGCGGGCACCGATGGGGGCGGCGGATTGCCCCGTCGCAGGTAGACGACCTAGGGGGGCTCGTTGCGATTCGCGTTTCTCACCGAGCTCTACCCTCCCCACGTCGGGGGGCAAGAGGTCTTCTTCAATGAGCTTGCTGAAGCCATGGTGCTGCGTGGCCATTCGGTCGACGTGTACTGCGTCGGTCACGACACCGGGCTAGATCCCGACGTGACGGTCAACGGCGTACACATCCGGCGCCATCCGCTCACCAACCGCTACATCAACCCACCCATCCCCGCCCTGCGACGGAACTGGCCTGCCATCATCCAGTACAGCGCCTGGGTGCGGCGGCACGTGGTGCCTCAGCACTACGACTTCCACCTCTTGAACGAGTGGCCGCTGCTGCATGTACTCGCATTGCCCCGAGATGTCCGCGCACGTAGCGGAATTCACTGGTGTGAGATTCGCGACGACCGAATAGTGGGAACGGCGCAGAAGCGGTTACCGCGATTGGCCGCCGCGAACTTTGCGATCAGCCAGGCCGTGGCCACGGCCATCACCGAGCAGTCGGGGCGTCCGTGTTCTGTGTTGCCGAGCGGCATCGTGGTCACCCAGTACCGAGCCGCGGACCGCGGCGAACGCTCGGGCGCGCTGTACGTCGGGCGGCTCTTCCCCCACAAGAACCTGCCACTGCTCATCGATGCTTTCGAACTCGCCACCGCACGCGGATTCGCCGGCGACCTGGTGATCGCGGGCGACGGAGCGGCGCGTGCGGACATCGAGGAACACGCGCGGCGGTCGCCCGTCGGTTCGCGGGTGCGGGTGCTGGGCTCGGTGTCCGAGGAGCAGAAGATCGATCTGCTCTCCCGCGCCGCAGTGTTGGGCATGCCCAGCCAGCGCGAGGGCTTTCCGCGGGTGATCGCCGAGGCCATGGCGAGTGGCCTGCCCGTCGTCACGGCGAAGTTCCCCGAGAACGGCGCCAAAGAGGTCGTGGCACAGTATGGCGCGGGCGTGGTGTGCGGCACCGATCCCGCAGATTTCGCCGAGGCGTTACTCACCGCACAAGCGCAGTGGGACACGTTCTCCCAAGCGGGACTCGCCGGTGCAAGATCATTGGACTGGTCGGGCGTCGCGCACGAGCTCGAGGCCAGGGCCGAAGAGGTCATTGGAACAAGCCGGTGACAAGACGGAGAGAGCGGGGGAACGCACGTGCGGATCATGGTGACAGGTGGTGCCGGCTTCGTCGGTAGGGAACTCGTTCCCATGCTGAGCGCGAAAGCCGAGGTTCTGGTCGCGGATCTGCTGCGCTACGGCACACCCGACTGGCTGACGGGTGATGACGCGGCCTGGGGATTTCAGCGTGTCGATATCCGTGACGCGAATGCCACGCGCGCGGTCGTCGAGGAATTCCAGCCCGACGTGATTGTGCATTTGGCTGCGATCCACTACATCCCGGAATGCGATGGCGACCCCTCGAACGCCGTGGCGACCAACGTCACCGGCACGGTCAATCTGTTGACGAGCTGCCGACCAGGTACGCGGTTCGTCTTCGCGAGCAGTGGTGCCGTCTACCAACCGGACGAGGCCGATCATCGCGAGTTCGAGTCAGCGCTGGGCCCAGCGGACATCTACGGCATCACGAAGCTGCAGGGCGAACAATACGTGCAGATCTTCGCCGCCGAGCGTGGTATCAAGGCCGCCATCGTGCGGCTGTTCAACGTGATCGGCCCCGGCGAGACGAACCCGCACCTGCTACCTGCGATCGTTGCTCAGCTGCGCGAAGGACGCGAGTCGATCAACCTCGGAAACACCTGGCCCAAGCGCGATTACATCGATGTCCTGGACGCTGCCGGAGGTTTTGCTGCGGCTGCGCTCGGCACCAACGGCGAGGGCGTCGACTGCGAGATCGTCAACCTCGGCAGCGGACAACAGTATTCGGTGGACGAGATCCTTGACCGGATGCGGTCGGTACTGGGCCTGAATTTCGAGGTCCGCCAGGATCCCTCGCGCACGCGAGCCGTCGATCGTCCGTTCCTCGGCGCCGACATCTCGCACATCGGGAAGGTGTTCGGCTGGCGACCGGCACACCAGCTGGACGAGACCTTGCAGCGGACATGGGCGAATCCGGAATTCCTGCCTGCCCTTGACGGACGGTTGACGTAGGGTGTCGAGCCCGCCCCGTGTGCGAATCGGCGTCGCCATCACCACGGTGGGCCGATGGGACGAGCTGCGAAACCTACTCGGCGACTTGGCCGCTCAAACGCGCCGGCCGGCCGCGGTGGCGATTGCCCACCACGACCATGCGGGTTCCGCGGACTTGGAAGCACTGATCGGTTCCTTTGCCGACACGCTTGACATCAAAGCCGTCATGAGTGCGCGCGGTATCTCGAACGGGCGCAATGCCGCCGCCGCCGCGCTCGGCGATGAGGTCGAGTGGCTGTGGTTCCCCAACGACACGAATCGGGTCGATGCAGACTTTCTGGAACGCATCGCGCGTCACTGCGTGGCTCCGACCACCGTATGCGCGGTCCAGATGATCGATCGGGAAGGCCCACGACATCCTCTTCCGCCACCCGGCACGGAATTCACGAAGCGCACCGTCTGGGGAGCCATGGAGCCGGCGACCATCCTCCGACGTGACCAGTTCGTCGCGGCCGGCGGGTTCAACCCGACCCTGGGCTCGGGCGCCGATTCCCCGTGGCAGTCCGGAGAAGGCCCGGACCTGCTGCTACGAATGTCAGCTCTTGACGGCTTTTCGGTCGAGTGGGTCCCCGACATCTACGTCCATGCGCAAACCGAATTCGCCCACCTGCCGCCGGCCGAACGCCGCCGCAAGCAACGGAACTACGGACGCGGTCACGGCTATGTGCTCCGCACGTGGCACTACCCGCTGTGGTACAAGGCCGCTCACTTGATCGCGGCAGCACTGATGCCGGTGCGCAACCCCGAGAAGTTCGGTTTGCGTGAAACCTTCGCTTTGCTCGTCGGCCGCACCGAAGGGGTGCTGGGCAGACCGTTCACCCGCAACTCCGACAATCAAGCGATCCTGCGATGACGATCGGGCGCACGCTCGTGCTGCGCCTGCTATCGCTCGTCCTCATCGCGGGTTTCCCGCTGTCCTGCCAAGCGTCGGTACCACCCGTCGAGATCGGGATGACGATGCATTCGAGGGGCGCCGATGCGGCGGCCATCGCGCAGCAATTTGACCTCATGGCCGCCATGAACGTGACGTGGGTCAGGGTGGACTTCGACTGGTCGGTGGCTGAAAGTCAGCGCGGCCAATTCAATTGGGAATACCCCGACGCGATTGTGGCCGAGGCTGCCGCCCATGGCATGAAGGTACTCGGTGTGCTCTCATCCAGCCCGGAGTGGGCACGCCCGTCCACGCAGGGACGTTCGACGGACGCGCGGCACTCCCGTCCGGAGAATTTGTCGGAATGGGCGGCATTCGCGAAAGTCGTCACCGAGCGTTACGCGCCCAGAGGCGTACACAACTGGGAGATCTGGAACGAACCCAACACACAGAAGTTCTGGCCGCCCCGACCCGACGTAAATGAATACGGCACGCTGTTCTGGGTGGCCGCAGAAGCGATACGCGAAGTGGATGAGCAGGCCACGATACTCATCGGCGGCCTGGCCCCCAAGTTCCATGTGCCTGATTCCGAGGTCGCGCCCACCGACTATCTCGAACAGCTCTATCAGAACGGGGCAATACAACTCGCCGACGGTATCGCCGTGCACCCGTATACGTTTCCCGCCCTACCATTCGACACACCCCAGCGAGCAGTCGGCGGGTTCAAGGATCTCCCCGAGCTACGGGCCGTCATGGAAAGCCACGGTGATAGCCGAAAGAAGATCTGGATCACGGAGTTCGGTGCGCCGACCGGAACCGGCCCGCACGCGGTCTCCGACGGTGCGCAAGCCACGATGCTGCTTCAGGCACGTCGGGAGGTTCAACAGTGGGATTGGGCGGGTCCGCTCATTTACTACGAACTCGTTGACGGTGGAACAGATCTTGCTGACGTCGAGGAGAATTTCGGCGTGCTCCGCCACGATCTCAGCCCCAAACCAGCCGCCGATGCGCTGATGGATCTGGCGCCGCGATGAGCCCGCTACACGATTCGCGATATCACCGGTCGTATCCGCTCAGGCGCCTTGGCGATGAGCCGATCACGCAGCCCCGGGTCCACGATCCTCGTCACCGCGAGACCTCGCAAGGCGACCAAATACGTGATGATCGCCGCCGGTATGGCGATTAACAGCGCCACCATTCCGCCGAATTCGAGGCAGAGGAAGTACGCGACAGCGGCTTGCGCTACCGAGGCCACGGCTATCGCTCCCAGCGCTCGATACGGCGGAGAGATCTGCAATTTTCTTGTCACGTACCAGGTTTCGATGACTACTACCGATACCTGGACCGCTCCCCGGGACCAAGCGGCGCCGATCAGCCCGTAGCGCGGCACCAAGAGGAAGCCCAGCACAATGGTTCCGACCAAGCCGAGACCGTTCGACAGCAACAAGAAGCCGGTCTTGCCGACACTCTGAAGGAGATAGAAGGTGGTGACGCCGAGGCTGCTGATCGCCGCCGCCACCAGCAGTACGGAGGCGACGGGTACCGCATCGTCGAACTCGGCGCCGAACAGCAGCGGTACGAGCACCGGCGCAATCGCCGCGAGCCCGAGGCAGAGCGGGACGATCAGCATCGCGATGAGCGCGGTCATGGTTCGGTACAAGCGCTGCATGTCGTCCTGAGCACCGAGGCCGTGCTGTTCGCTGAATCGTGGAAGCAGCGCCGAAAGCAGCAGGGGGGGAAGCTGAACCGCCATCTCAGCCACCGTCACCGCCGCAGTGAAGTATCCCACCGCGCTGAGGCCGGTGTAGTGCTCGAGAAACAGAATCTCTGTTCGGCCGAATACCAGTGCGCCCAGCACACCGGTCGCCCAGCTCGCCATCGCGAACTTCACCACCTGGCCCCGCAGCACCTGTCCGACAAACGGCTTCATCCGCAGCAGCCGGGCGATTCGGGACGCCGGCAGAAGATTGCCTGCAATGAAACCGGCCAGCGCGCCGGGTATGCCGAACAACCAGGCGCCCAGTGCAATCACCGCCAGTTTGAGCAACGCCGAGATCGCCGAGATGCGCGCGAGCTCACCGAAGCGCTGTTCGCCCCGCAGGTAGAACTGGTAGACCTCAGCCATTCTCCAGAAGAGAAACCAGATGAGCGCTAACGCAAACACGACCATCTGGGTTGTCTGCGAAGGCATTTCCGTGGCCTCACGCCCGGGCCAGTACAGAAAGGCGAACAATGCGGCACCACCGACGACCGCGGCCAGCATCGACACCCGGGTGAGCGCGCCGGTCAGCCCTTCTGCTTCATCGCCTTTGCGCTCGGCACGAAGATTCGGGATGAATCTCTGCTGTACCACATTGATGCCCATGCTCGCGACGACTGAGGCGATCGTGACGCAGAAGACGACATAGGCGAAGATGCCCAGTTGGTCGGGCCCGAGCAGCCGAGCGGTGATCGCATTTCCGATGAATCCGGCAAGGGCCACCGCGGCGCCGGAACCGAAGCCGAGAATTGTGTTGCGAAGAAACGAGGCCATGAGCGGATCGAGTCACAGTTTCTTCGAAGGGCCGGCCAAGCGAGTAACGAACGCTCTCGCCCGCCCCCCACTGAGACGCAGCATCGACTTGACTACGCTCGCCCATGCCAGCCGGCCCGGGCGACCGTAACGGACTGCCGCGACAACCGACCTGGCGATACCGCGGGGCGAACCAGCCCCCAGTGCGGAACCGACCGGCGAGGTCAGTAGGTAATCCCCCAGCACTCTCTTGGACTCACCACCGAGTTCGGCTATGCCCCAATCGATCAGGTCCTGACTGCGATCAACCCCCGACCGCGACAGCGACGCCGCCGTCCACACGATGTCGACCAGCGGCTCGGCGACCTGCACGATGGGCAGATCCGGATACGCACGCCGCACATGAATCAACCACTTCGGGTCGTCGTGTATCGAACCGGCGGCCACTGACATCGGCACCGTCTGAGTCAACGCCCGTGGAAACACGAGCGTTGATGTCTGAACCATGTTGAACGCCTGTCGCTCACGGAGTTCGAACAGGTACGGGGCGACCGGTTCATTGCGCCCGATCAGGGTGCGCGGCCCGATGATCGGGTCACGTCCATCGATGTGTACGGAGAAGCGCGACGCCACGATCCATTGTTCCCCTGGCGGCGCAGCATCCAGCTGGATCTCGAGTTTGTCCCGTCGCCATACGTCGTCATCATCGAGCAGCGCAACGATATCTCCATTCGCCGACTCGATGCCGAGATGCTTCGCCAGACTCGGCCCGACGCCTCCTGAAGTTCGCAGCACGCGGACGGCTGACGAGTTGGGTAGATCGGGTTCACAATCCGCATCGACGACGACGATGACCTCCACCGGAGGTGCCGTTTGACCGAGCGCCGACTCCACAGCTGTCCGCAAGCTGGGCCGACCGATCGTCGGGATGACGACGCTCACCGCCTTCTTGGCACTCACAGCGGTCCGTCGGGGACCTGGGCGTCACGCCTGGTCACGATCAGCACGGCGAATACCAGTCCACTGATCGGAAACAACTGCAGATTGGGAAGCAGCGCCCAACTGGCCTCTGTTGTCGCGCCCAGGAAAAACGCCATCAGAAATCCGAAACAGGCGATCTGCTGACTTGTCACAGGCAACGCACGAGTCGATGCCACCGCTGCGATGAGGAGAGGCAGGAACACGACAATTCCGATGAGACCGGATCTCACCAGGGTGTCCACGACCACGTTGTGTCCAGTCCCCACGAACGCCCACTTGGCGACGTTCCCCATTGCCTGTGCATCGTCCAGGAACCAGTTGACACCCATGCCGACCGCAGGCGACTGCTGCCACACTCGCAGACTTTCCGCCCACACGTGGGCACGCTCAGTGAAAGCGCGCGGGTCCCAATGCAGGAAGGGAAACACGAACATTGCGGATGCGGTGACGCTGACGAGGACCGTCCCGGCAAGCCGGATCGATTTCGACGATTTGAACCAGCAGATCACCCACCACAACGCGACCAGACCGGCCGCGATCAGCGCAGTTCTCGACGCTGCGGCCACCATCGTCACGAACAGAATAGATCCGACAAGAAGGCGCCATCTCCGGTCGACGATGAGGGGTGTGAGCGCAAACGCGAGTGCGCAGTACATCCCGAGCACGTTCGCGTGGCCGAAAGGACCCGCCAGCTCCCAGCCCGGGATGATCGCCTTTTCGGAGTTGGGGTTGTACATCGCGTAGTCGGGAATGAGCAGTCCGCCGATCAGCGAGTAGCCCGCGATCACCGCGACAGTGAGCGGAAGCCATTTCAGCCCCGCGACGGGTGCCCCCACTTTCCAGAGCGCAAGGATGAAGACATTGGCGAGAACGATCTTCGGAAAGTCGACTACGGGAGGGAGTTTCGGGCTCACGAGATAGGGCAGGTTCACCGCGAGCAGCAGCAGGAGGACACCGGTGATATCGCGGTTCGGGTAGCCACGCATGAAGACGACAGCGGTGCTCAGCGCAAGCAGGAGCGCCGATCCGCCCAGACTGGCAAGTTGGGCGATCGGAAGATCCGCTGAGGTGGTGGCCTCCCCCGGCGGCAGGATCGGTTCGTGCTCGACAGTCAGATACGTGATCAAGTCGGGGACGACGACCAGCCCGATGGCAGTGACGATCAGCAACGCAAACGCGTACTCGTGACGCCGGAAATCCGTTGCTCCCGTGCGGAACAGGCGCGGAAGGGCCGCAACGAACGTGCCGAATGACCGCTCGGGCGGCGTCGTGGCGGCGCTCGCGTTTCTCGGAACCGAGGCTACGAACGTGGCGGGGATTCCGTCGCGCGGTGGTCCGTAGCGGTCCATGATGTGCGGGCCCAATCACTTCTGGTGAGTGCCGCGGCGCTTTTGCCCGCCCTGTCCGGCGTCCGGATTGCGGTAGTAGTCGTCACCCTTCGACCGCTTTTTTGCACGTGTCATCGACAACACAGAGCCGAGCAATGGCGCACCAGCTCGTCTGAGCGTGTGAATCGCATCGCCCAGTTGCTTGCGCGTGGTCTGGCCCGACCGCGCGACGATCAGCACTCCCTGAGCGCTCGTCGCCAGAATCGCGGCATCCTTGACGAGTAGAGACGGCGAGTCGACGACGACATAGTCGAATTGCCCACTCAGCTGTCCCAGGACATCCGCGGTCGCTCGAGACTCCAGCAGCTCGGTCGGATCACCCGGGATGGCTCCGGACGTGAGCGCGCTCAGATGGGCGAAACCGGTCTCCTGCAACGAATCCCGTAGGGGGACCGCACCGCTGAGTACGTCGCTCAGACCGGCGTCCCCGGCAAGGTCGAAACTCGCCGCCACCCTGGGGCGGCGCAGGTCACCGTCGACGATCACGACGTTGTGGCCGGCGTCCGCCAACGCGAGCGACAAGTTGACCGCCGTCATCGTCGTGCCCTGAGCAGGAACGCAGCTCGTGATGACAAGCACGCGGGGTCCCTCGGCGATCTGCAGAAATCGCAGATTGATCCGCAGCTCACGAAATGCGTTGGCGAACGCCGAGCGATCGCTCTCGAACCGGACCAGCGGTTGTGTTCTGCGCTGCGCGTCGAACGGAATGTCGGCGAGCAGGCCGACGCCGGTGGTCCCTTCCAGCGCGTCTGGACTCTTCACCGAATCATCCATCCGGTCACGTATGACAGCAATGACGACACCCAGCAGTGCACCCACCAAGGCGGCGATCGCCAGAATTCGTTTCGTCTTCGAATTCACCGGGCTGCTCGGTACCTCGGCACGCTGCTGTACGACGACTCGCGCGTTGGGTGGCTGCCCCAATTCGGGGGTCTCCAATCGGGCCGCCATGACGACGAACTCATCGGCCAATGTATTGGCGATGTCGCGGGCTCGGGTCGGCGAGGAATCGGTGACCGTCACGTCGATCAACACGGTTTCGGCCGGCACGACGGCTTCGACTTTCTCCTGAAGTTGGGCCGCAGTCATGTCGAGGCCGAGCTTGTCGATGGTGCGCTGAGCCGCGATGTCGCCGGTCAACAACTCGGTGTATGAGAGCACGCGGCGTTCCGCGAAGAGACCGCCGTCGTATGTCTGAGTGTTCGTTCCGTCGGATGGCGTGGAGACAAAGAGTCGCACCGAGGCCTGGTATTGCGGAATGGCGAGTAGCGAGTAACCGACCGCAGCCAATACAACGACGGCAATTGTGCCGCAGATTAACTTCCACCGGGCACGCAGAATCTTGGCGAACTCTTGAACAGTCAAACGCGACCCTTCACCGGCTGATACCCCCCTCATTCGCCACTTCCACGCGAGCTCATCAGGCGCGCGCAAGTCGTAACACGCTATCCCAGAATGAATCGCCTTGACGGTGATAATCGTAGAAGTTGGCTAACTCGTGAGATGGCTTCTCCGGGCCTCCAATAACGCATCCGCCTGCGATGTCCGCCGGTATAGTCCAACCCCTGTTGGGATTACGAAGCTCGAACAATTGGGGGTAGAGCCGTGCACCCGGTCGCCGCTGTTGTTGATCGCAGCTGCGCGGCGCGTGCGCTGATTTCGGCACTGATCATTCTGTCGTCGGTGCTCGCGATTTCACCGGCTGGCACAGCAGTTGCGCAACCCGACGAGAATGCCGATCCGCCGCCCCCGGCGACGGTCAGGTTGGACTGGCCCGCGCTTGGATTGAAACCGGAGGTGTATCTCAGCGCCGACAGCCCAACTGATTTCGCGATACCGGTACCCCCGGGGCTTTCTCCGACCCGAGTGCAAGGCGTCATCCACGCTCCCATCAACATCGATGCCGGGTTCCTCGAGATCAGCGACGGAGACGGAAAATTTCTGGGGACGGTCGGCCTGCCACCCAAGGCGGCTGCTCAGGCGACGACGCCCTTCGATGTCGACATCACGGGCGCCCGGGTGCGGTCATCGACCATCGACCTTTCGTTCACTGTGCGCCCACTCAACAACGCCGCCGGATTCTGCGGCCCGCTGCAGCAGTTGTTTCTCAGCGACCTGGGAACCGTGTTCGCCGGCACCGAGGCGCCGGCAACCACGATCGCGAATTTCTTCCCGCCCGTGCTGGAGCGGGTCACCATGTATGCGCCCGCCGACGCCGACGCCGCGGAACAGCAGACGGCGCTGACGTTGGTCACCACTCTCGCGCGCCTCTACAACATCCAGCCGATGGCGATCACGGTCGTCCCCCAACCGCGCGGCGCCGCCCCGCCGCCCGCAACCCAGCTGGCGCGCGCCGTCGTCGTCGAGGCAGGCGGCCCCGCAGGCCTGACCGTCGAAAGGGCCGGAAGCCCGGACGCATACCTGCGGATCTCCGGTAGTGGTGACGAGCTGTCGGCCCAGGCCTCGCTGCTCGTCAATCAGCTCCAGTCGCTGGCGCAGACACGTGCGTCGCGGGTCGACCAACCGGGATCGGAAACCCCGCTGAGCGGCGACACATTGACGTTCAGCCAGTTGAACTTGAGCGGCAAGACCGACGTTCTTCGAACCGGCAGCCTCACGATCGGTGTGGACCGCTCTGCGTTGGGCGCGGGCCGAGTCGACAGCGTGCAGGTCCATTTGCTCGCCGACTACACCCCGGTGCCCAAGGACGACGCCGCGAGTGTCGTCATCCGGTCCAACGGAATCGTCGTCTACCGGACCGCACTGGACAACACCGGTGTTCTCGATGCGACGTTCGACCTGCAGCGCCCGGCATTCGGTCAGGGGGTCAACCTCGACTTCGCGTTCACCTACTCGCCACACGAAGCATGTGGACCGTTGACCGCGCCCATCAGCTTCCAGGTCGATCCGCGATCGACGTTGACCATGCAGCGGGGAGGGCCTCCGCTCAACGGGTTTGGCGCCTTTCCATCGGAGTTCAGCCCCCGCTTCATGGTCGCGTTGGACGGCAGCGGTCCCGATCAGCTCTCGTATGCCGCGCGGGTGGTCGGCGCGATCGCTCGTCTCACGAGCACGCAACTGACGCCGGAGGTCGTCGATCTCAAGACCGCCGCCGATTCCGACACCGGCGCGCTGATAGTGGCCAACTCGAAGGCGATCGAGCAGACGACGCTGAATCCACCGCTGGGCGGCGACGGCACAGCCGTCGATGTCGCACTGCCCACCGAGCTTCGCGCCAACATCGAGGACGGTCTCGGATCCATCCAGGCCTTCGCCGACCAGCCCCGCAACCGGTCGGTGGTCCTTGTCACGTCGACGTCTTCGTGGTCGCTGGTGGACCCGCTCTTCGATTACCTCGACGGCTTGGATGGTGGCTGGTCAGCGCTCACCGGGGACGTTCTTGCCGCTGGCGAGGCACGCGTCCCGACCAACGTCGCCATTCGGGACACAGGCAACGTTTTCGAACCGTCGCCGACGCCGGCGCTGCCGAAGTCGGTGGATCAATGGATCCCCATCGCCGTCGGGATCGCTGTGCTCGCAGCGATCGCTGTGGTTGCGGCGATCCTGTGGTCACGCAGGCGACGCACCGCCGCGAATCCGCCGGATGATGAGCCGCTGACCGAACCTGAGCAAAGAGTCTGAGCGCATTCGGATATTTGCTCTGACATGCGCGGTCCGGTTCTTTTCAGCTAACGTTAATTTCGTGACCAACTCGGTGCCGGGGTTCGATGACTGGCTCAACCGCTCGCTCGAAGACGCTGCGCGCGAGGCAGGCGAGGACGTCAACACCTACGTCATGCGAGCCGTGGCCGCCCAGATGGTCGCCGACCAGGTGCGCGCCGAGAAGCCTTCGACGAAGGACCTGCTGGAACATCTCTCCCAAACCGGCGTTCTCGACAGCGATTCGATGCCAGACGTCTCGGCGGTCATCGCCGACCCCGATCGGCTGGCCGCACTGCGCGAGACCGGACTGCTCGATTCTCCCGTGGAAGCGGTCTACGACCGGATCACGCGGGCGGCCGCCGACGCCCTGGACGCCCCGTTTTCGGCGGTGTCCCTGATCGATGCCGACCGACAATTCTTCAAGAGCACCGTAGGAATGGGCGATATGTCGGTGCCCGAAAACCGCGAGGTGACACTCGACCAATCGATTTGTCAGTACGCGGTGGCGGACCGCACTCCTTTGGTGCTCGAAGACGCGCAAGCCGATCCGGTGTTCAAGAATCATCCGGTGGTCCGCAGCGGCGCGATCGCGGCGTACCTCGGCATACCTCTGGTCGATCACAAAGGCCGTGCGATCGGCACCCTTTGTGTCTTCGACGACAAACCGCGACTCTGGGGAACCGGCCACGTGCAAGTGCTCACGGATCTGGCGGCGCTGGCGATGGAGCGCATTTTCGGCTCCAAGCCGTACTGAAGCAGCAAACCAGGCTGCCAAAACTTACGTGCGCGTAACCCTCGTTATTGTGCGCAAATTGCTTTCTTATTGAGTGGCCCGCTCATTCCACCGCGTCGGGAGGTGCAGCGCACCTAATATCGGTTGCCAACGATACGTCGGGGGGATGACTGATGCAGCTAGGTGCCATGGGGTGACGACCCACACGCCTAGCACCAGACCCACCACGCCGCGATTGCAGGCCGCGTCGGCGCCGGTTCAGAAGAGTGCGTCGACGGGGACGCCGCGCTTTGTCGAACGCATTCGCTCTGACCCGTGGTATTCGGCGATCACCCTCGCGATCGACGCCCTCTACGCCGCCATCTCGGTACTTTTGGCCCAGTGGTGGGTCGGCGATTTGGTCCACGAGCGCAACATCGCCTTCTATTCGTGGTTGTTCGTACCGATCGTGATCGTCGTTCTTTCCACTCGCCGGTTGTACCGACAGAAGTTGGGACAGGGGTTTCTCGACGAATTCGAACCGGTGCAGACGTCCATTGCGGTGGCATCACTGGCGACCTTGACCATCATGCTGCTGCTCGTGCCTCGCCTGGAGACCGGTGGAGTCGTCGTGCCGTACATCCGCCCAAGCGAATTGATTCTGCGGATCTGGGTGTGCGCGGCGATCCTGATCCCCGCGGTGCGCCTGCTCAGGTCGGTGCTGAACCGCTGGCTGCGGCGGAAGTTTCATGTCGGGGCCCCGGCGCTGGTCGTGGGCTCGGGACCAGTGGCCCATCAGCTCATCTCGCGGATGCAGCAGGTGCCGGAATACGGTCTCTGGCCGGAAGGGCTGCTCGACGATGCCCGGCCGAGCGAAGTGGAGATGGCCGGAATGCTGGGGGTGCCGTATCTGGGCACCGCGGACAATCTCGAAAGCGCCCAGCGTGCTACGCGCGCCGAAGATCTCATCATCGCGCCGTCGTCATTGCCAGACGAGAAGCTGGGGCGGATCGCCCATCAGGCGCAGGAGCTCGGAATGCGGGTCCGCGTCGTGCCCCGATTGATGGATGCCGTCGGCAGCAACACCAGGATCGAGCACATGGGCGGCGTCCCGCTGATGGTGCTGTCGCGCGTCGATCCGAAGGGGTGGCAATTCGCGGTCAAGCACGCGGTGGACCGCTCCGCCGCCCTGCTCGGCCTCGTGCTCATCTCCCCGCTGTTCATCGCTTTGATGCTCGCGGTCAAGCTCAGTTCGCCGGGGCCGATCTTCTTCAGCCAGGAGCGAATTGGGCGTGACGGCAAGGTCTTCGGCTGTCTGAAGTTCCGCAGCATGCGTCCCGCGGATCCGGCCGGCGCGGACTTCGAGCCGCAGGAAGGCACGGCGCCCGGCGGCGTGGAGGGTGAAGATCGGCGCACCCGAATCGGCAAGTTCATGCGCAAGACGTCCCTGGATGAGCTCCCCCAGCTGCTCAACGTGCTGCGCGGTGACATGAGCATGGTCGGTCCGCGTCCTGAGCGGCCAGAGTTCGTCGAACTGTTCGAGATGCACGTCCGGCGCTACGGCGAGCGGCACCGGGTGAAGGCCGGCATCACCGGCTGGGCCCAGGTGCATGGACTTCGAGGACAGACCTCGATCGCCGATCGAGCCGAATGGGACAACTACTACATCCAGAACTGGTCGCTGCTGCTGGACTTCAAGATCTTGCTCCTCACCGTGCTGGCGGTGCTGCGCCCCACCGAGGACTGACCTCGGCTGTCGCGTTTGGACGCGGTCCCCATCGTGTATCCCTTTGCCAGGGCGTCTAGGAATGGCGTTTTCACAGTTGCCTGTGCAACTAGTGCAGTTTGGGCTACATTCCGCATGGGGGTATGTCGGTGGGGGTTTTCTGGTGGGTGTCGAGCCGGCGCACGTAGGCCTCATTCCCGACGGCTTGAGGCGCTGGGCACAGAGCAACGACACAACGCTGTCCGTTGCGTACCACCGCGGCGCGGAGAAGGTGACCGAGATTCTGCTGACGCTGCAGCGGCACGGTGTGCAGACCGTGACGGTGTACAACCTCAGCCGGGCTAACCTTGCACGGGATCGCACCGAACTGGAACCGGTGTATGCGGCGTCCAATCACTTCTTTTCGACGCTGCTTCCCGCCCATTTCGACAACGCCAAATGCAGTTTCAGGTTGCATGGCGATCGAAATGCGTTGCCGCACAATTATGTTGCTGCGGCACAAGATCTGGAACACGCGATGCACGGGAGCGAGTTTCGTATCAATATCCTGGCGGCCTATGACGCCTACGACGAGCTGCGCATCGCACTGCAGCGCGCCCGGCACGACGGGTGCGACATCAGCGCCGCATTCGACATCGACGACGTGGACATGGTCGTCCGGACCACCCCGGAGCCACTGCTGAGCGGATTCCTGCCGCTGCAAAGCCAATACGCCCAGCTGGTCTTCTTGTCTACGCCTCTCAACGACCTGACCGAGCAGGCCATCGACGATCTCATCGCTGACCACCGGCGTTTTCCGCAGCTGAGAGGCCGGTAGCCCGCCGTGGCGTCGACGCGGAAGCCGTTGATCATCGGCGCTGGACCTGCGGGCCTCACCGCCGCTCTCGAACTGGCGAAGAGAGGGGTGACACCGCGCATCTTCGAGGCGTCGGCACACGTCGGCGGCCTCGCGCGCACGCCCGCCGAAGGCGATTGGCGGGTCGACCCGGGGGGTCATCGGTTCTTCACCAGGAGTGAAGAGGTCTCCGACCTGTGGCGGTCTTTGCTTCCCGAGGATCAGTGGATCTCGGTGCGTCGGCGTTCAGCCATGCTTGTCGACGGGCGGTATGTGCGGTACCCACTTGTCGGCCGTGATCTGATCTCGCAGCTGGGATTCCGAAGCGGTGCCCGCGGCCTCACGAACTTCTTGTGGTCCAGACTGCGCAGCCGGATACGGTCAACGGTCGAATTTCCGAGTTTCCGGGATTGGGGCACAGAACAATTCGGCCGTCACTGGTACGAAGTCTTCTTCGATGGCTATGTTCGCAAGACGTGGCTCACCGACCCCGAAACCCTGGCGAGCGACTGGGCGAATCAGAGAATCAAGCCGATCTCTTGGCGCGCACCGACTGAGGAGGATCCCAGGGCTGAGGATGCCTTCCGCTACCCCAAGTACGGACCTGGCCAGCTATGGGAAGCGGCTGCAGAGGCTTTGGAAGGGTTCGGCGTGGTTCCCTCACTCAACTCCTACGTGACAAGCGTCCGGCACGTCGGCAGAACCTGGACGATCGAGCGACAGAACGGCGAGACCGCGTCCGGAGATGCGGTGTTCTCGAGCATGCCACTGCGGTTGCTCATCGAAAGCCTGGAACCCACACCGCCGAAACACATTCGGGAGATCGCCGCATCGCTCAAGCACCGATCGGTGATCACCGTAGCGGTCGCTCTGAAGAAGCATTACGACATTCCCTACAACTGGGTATACACGCCGGGTGCAGAGTTTCGGGTGGGTCGGATCCAGAATTACCGACGGTGGTCGAGCGCACTGGCTCCCGAGGGCTGGAACGGCACTTACCTCGGCCTCGAGTACTACACCCTGCCCAGCGACGACCTGTGGGTGGTGAGCAACGAAAGCCTTGGCGACATAGTCGAACAGGACCTCCGTACGCTCGGCGTCGACGGTTCCGCCCTCGACCATTGCATGTTCGTCCGCTCACAGTTCGCCTATCCGATCAACGATCCGGCACGCGAACAAAGCGTCGCCACCATCCGTGACTACCTGCGTCGCATCCATCCGTCTCTACACCCGATGGGACGCAATGGCATGCACCACTACGACAACCAGGACCATGCCATGCTCAGCGCCCTGCGGAGTGTGGCACAGTACTTCGGTGCGAACGTCGACCCATGGCAGGTGAACACCGATCGTGACTATCTCGAGTCCGGCTTGATCAAGGGCTGAGCCGGCTTCAGCCGCGCCGCCGTCGGAGCATCGCCACCGCGACACCGCCCCCGCCGATTGCCAATCCCGCGCACGCGGCGATCCACCAGTACACGCTGGTGTCGCTGTCGTCGGAAGCGACCGATGGTGCCGCCGCATCGGTGTCGACGGTCACCGGCTCGCGGTCGGGAAGTGAGATCGCCGCGGTCCCGTCCAGTCCGGCCCACCGACGCGTATCACCGTCCAGCCAGTCGAGTAGGGAATCGAGTTGCTCCGGCGCGCTTTCCGACGTCGCGAACAGAACGGTCCGATCGCCGTCGCGGCCGACTTGCAGAGATGCGAATGGTGTCGACGGATCAAGTTTCAGGGTCGCCGGGCGGCCCCCGCCGACACGCTGGACCTCGAGTGTCCCATCCGCCGAACTGCGCACCGGCGGAACGACTTTGTCGTTGTCCCAGCCGTCTGCCGAGATCAGGATGGCCGGTGACCGGCTGTCGATCGCGCTGTCCAGAGGCACCACCTCGCTATCCAGGCGTGGCCCGCTGAGTCGCTGCAGTCCTTCCATGATCGAGACGGCACGCGCGGTGTCCTCAAACGACTTCGGTTCGACGCCCACCTGGATCTTGGGCATCAGCGCCTGAGGAATCGACTGGAATCCGGCCGGATCAGGGGGATCCGCGGGAGTGCTCTCGATGGTGGTGTCGTCGTCGACCTTCAACGTGACGGGCTGGAAGTCACCGCACCGTCCGACGTCGCCCGCGATGTCGACAGCGACCGAAAGCTTGGTGTCGCGCCGCAGTTCGGACTGCGGAATGCTGATCGAGCGGTCGATTGTGCCGGTCGCGTCGGCCGCCCATTGATCGATCGGTTCACCGTCGATCGAAACCAGCACCTGCCCACCTACCGTGGACGGCAGCGGTGTGTACGACCCCTTCAACTGCACGCGCAGGTCATGCATGGCCTGTCCTAGACGGGTTTGGTCGAGGCCGACCGCCACCTGCGGTTTGAATGCCGTCGCACTCACCCCGGACTGGCCGAGGTCCTTCATTGTGGCCGGGCTGGCGGGCGGCTCATGTGTCGAGTTGATCTGCCCGGTACCCACTTTCGCGGACAACGCCAGCTCGGAGAGGTCACTGCTCAGCAGTCGAACCTGGTTCGCCAGATCGTCCGCCTCACCCGTGATCTGCAGAGCCGGAACACCGCCATCGCCGTTCTGCATCGAAACAGCCGGGTCCGATCCCTCTCCAATGACGACATTGCGTTCCAGCGGAGCCGACGGCGGCACCGCCGCGTCGTCGTCCAGCGGCGCGACGTCGATTTCGGTGTTCTGCGTGCCATATCGATCGACCACGGCCGTCGTCATCTGAACGGCTGCGTCGGATTCCGCGGCTGTCGGCTGCTGCGGGACGAAGATCGTCATCTTCTCCAGCACCGTCGGCAGGAAGTCGGCGACCATGGTCGGCGCCGTCTCCTTGCCGGTGTAGTCGATCGCGGCATCGGAAAGCTGCAGCGGAATCGTCGAGTCATAGAGGCAGTCACCCTCCTCGGGCAACAGCCGGCTGCGCACCGTGAACGTCACGGTGTCGTCGACGACGCGCGCTCCTGTCAACGGAATCGACAGCGGCGTGTTTTCCGCCGCCAGCAGTTCGATACGGGAGAGCGTGCGACGGTCCTGGGTGACGATCAGGGTTCCACCCCGAACGTATGGCGGCAACTCGACGTCTGCGGTCAACGCTCCTGGCGTCAGGCCTTTGGGCACCGGCACGGTGATGGTCTGTGTTCCCTGCAGGCCGTACAGCGCGATGTCGGTGTCAGCGCCCAGCGTCGTCAAGCTCAACGTCGGCGCATCGGCCAGCTGTCCGGCATCACCGGGTGCCGCGTGTACGACGGGTGTGCCGAAATTGACCGCTTGAAAAGCGACGGCGGTCACACCGATGGCTATGGCGCGCTTGAAGAAATCAGTTCCGAGCCTCATCCGGGGGCAGTGTAGCCAAACCGCCGCACTCTTCAAACGCACGGCTGTTGAGCTCGGAGTTTGCGCCCGCCCGAATACCGAAAAGCCCCCGGCACCAGAGGGGCGCGGGGACCTTTCGCGTTCGGAGCTATTTCGCCTTTTCGAGAACCTCGACCAGACGCCAGCGCTTGGTCGCCGACAGCGGCCGAGTCTCCATCAGCGACACCCGGTCGCCGATACCGGCATCGCCCTGCTCGTCGTGCGCCTTGACCTTGGTGGTGGTCCGGATGATCTTGCCGTAGAGCGGATGGCTCTTGCGGGACTCGAGTTCGACCACAATGGTCTTCTGCATCTTGTCGCTCACCACGTAGCCGATGACCGTCTTACGACGACCGCGGTTCTCCTCGGCGCGCGGAGTATGCTTCGGGCCCTTGCCCTTTGCCTGATCTTTTGCCTCAGCCATTACGAATCCTCACCTACAGGCCCGGATGCCAGACCCAGTTCACGTTCACGCAGCACGGTGTACACGCGCGCGATTTCCTGGCGCACCGTGCGAAGGCGACGGTTGTTGGCCAGCTGTCCGGTCGCCATCTGGAAGCGCAGGTTGAACAGCTCTTCCTTGGACTCGCGCAGCTTCTCCTTCAACTCATCGTCGGTCAGTTCGCGAAGTTCGCCCGGCGTCACTCCCACAGCCATCAGAAGTGCTCCTCTCGGGTAACGATGCGTGCCTTGATCGGCAGCTTGTGGATCGCGCGGGTCAGCGCCTCGCGCGCGGTCTTCTCATCCGGGTAGCTCAGCTCGAAGAGCACGCGACCCGGCTTGACGTTGGCCACCCACCACTCGGGCGAACCCTTACCCGAACCCATGCGGGTTTCGGCGGGCTTCTTGGTCAACGGGCGGTCGGGGAAGATGTTGATCCACACCTTGCCGCCACGCTTGATGTGCCGGTTGATGGCGATACGAGCGGACTCGATCTGCCGGTTGGTGATGTATGCGTGTTCCAGCGCCTGGATGCCGTAGTCACCGAAGCTCACCGAGGTGCCGCCGCTGGCGATACCGCGCTGCCTGGGGTGATGCTGCTTGCGGTGCTTGACTTTACGGGGAATCAACATGGCTAGCTCTCCGTGGTTTCCGTGGGCTGAGAGGATGCCGCCTCGCCGGCAGCGGCCTCGGTGCCTGCCGTCGCCTCCGCGGCGGCGGGTGCCTCTTCGGTACCCGATTGCACGGGACCGGCTTCGCCGCCGGAGGCGGCACGACCAGCCTCAGTGCTCGTCGCGGTGGTACCCGATGCACCACTGCGACGCGGACGGGTGCCCGACGGACGCTCGCGACGCGGACGATCCGCGCCTGCCGGAGCCGCGGCGGTGAGCTCGCGCTTGCCGCCGACGATGTCGCCCTTGTAAATCCAGACCTTCACACCGATACGACCGAAGGTCGTCTTGGCTTCGTAGAGCCCGTAATCGATGTCGGCACGCAGCGTGTGCAGCGGCACCCGGCCCTCGCGGTAGAACTCCGAGCGGCTCATCTCGGCGCCGCCCAGACGTCCCGAGCACTGCACCCGAATGCCCTTGACGTTCGGCTGGCGCATCGCGGACTGGATGGCCTTGCGCATGGCGCGACGGAACGCGACGCGGTTGCTCAACTGCTCGGCAACACCCTGAGCCACCAACTGAGCCTGCGACTCGGGGTTTTTCACCTCGAGGATGTTCAGCTGAACCTGCTTGCCGGTCAGCTTCTCCAGGTCGGCGCGGATGCGGTCAGCCTCGGTGCCGCGGCGGCCGATGACGATGCCGGGACGCGCGGTGTGGATATCGACGCGGACCCGGTCGCGGGTGCGCTCGATCTCCACGTCGGCGATGCCGGCGCGCTCCAGACCGGTGGCAAGCAGGCGACGGATCGCCACGTCTTCCTTGACGTAATCCTTGTACTGCTTGTCGGCATACCACCGGGACTTCCAGTCGGTGGTGATACCGAGCCGGAAGCCGTGGGGATTGATTTTCTGGCCCACTACTCCGAGCCCTCCTTCGCTTCGTCAGAAGCTTCTTTGGTCTTCGCGGCGGCCTTCTTGGCCGGAGCCTTCTTTGCGGCAGCCTTCTTGGCCGGTGCCGCTTCCACAGTCACTGTCTCGGTGGTCGTCTCGGCTGCCGGCTTGGTGGCCGGCGCCTTCTTCGCCGCGGCCGCCTTGCTGCCCTGCGCACGACGCGAGCGCGATGCGCTGGCGGACTGTGCGGAAGCACCGCCCCGTCCACCGTCGCGGCTGGGCCTGCTCTCGACAATCACCGTGATGTGGCTGGTGCGCTTGCGAATACGGAACGCACGGCCCTGTGCGCGCGGACGGATGCGCTTGGCGGTCGGGCCCTCGTCCGCATAGACGGTGGCGACCACGAGGGTGGTCGGATCCAGACCCTCGTTGTTCTGCGCGTTGGCCGCAGCACTCGCGATGACCTTGGCGACCGGCTCGCTGGCGGACTGCGGCGCCCACCGCAGGATGTCCAGCGCTTCGGTCACCGACTTACCGCGCACCAGGTCGATGACCCGGCGCGCCTTGGTCGGCGAGATGCGCACAAAGCGCGCCTTCGCGACCGCAGACGGGTATTCAGTCGTCGTACTCATTACCGGCGCTTAGCCTTCCGGTCGTCCTTGATGTGACCCTTGAACGTGCGGGTCGGTGCAAACTCGCCGAGCTTGTGCCCGACCATCGCCTCGGTGACGAACACCGGGACGTGCTTGCGGCCGTCGTGCACCGCGAAGGTATGCCCGATGAAGTCGGGGATGATCGTCGATCGACGCGACCAGGTCTTGATGACCTGCTTGGTGTTCTTCTCGTTCTGTACGTCGACCTTCTTGAGCAGATGGCCGTCGACGAACGGGCCCTTCTTGAGGCTGCGTGGCATCGTTTACTCCTACCGGTGCTTCTTGCCGGTGCGTCGGCGACGAACGATGAGCTTGTCGCTCGGCTTGTGGGACTTGCGGGTACGGCCTTCGGGCTTACCCCACGGGCTGACCGGGTGACGGCCGCCGGAGGTCTTACCCTCACCGCCGCCGTGCGGGTGGTCGACCGGGTTCATCACGACACCACGGACGGTCGGGCGCTTGCCCTTCCACCGCATACGGCCGGCCTTACCCCAGTTGATGTTCGCCTGCTCGGCATTGCCTACCTCGCCGACGGTGGCGCGGCAGCGCACGTCGACGCGACGTATCTCACCGGATGGCATACGCAGCGAGGCGTAAGTGCCTTCCTTACCCAGCAGCTGGATGCTCGCACCGGCCGACCGCGCCAACTTGGCTCCACCACCGGGCCGCAGCTCCACCGCGTGGATGAGCGTGCCCGCCGGGATGTTGCGCAGCGGCAAGTTGTTGCCGGGCTTGATGTCGGCGTTGGCGCCGGACTCCACGACGTCACCCTGCGACAGTCCCTGCGGCGCAATGATGTAGCGCTTCTCGCCGTCCAGGAAATGAAGCAGTGCGATGTTGGCGGTGCGGTTCGGGTCGTACTCGATGTGTGCGACCTTGGCGTTGACACCGTCCTTGTCGTTGCGACGGAAGTCGATCACGCGGTAGGCGCGCTTGTGCCCGCCGCCCTTGTGACGCGTGGTGATCCGACCGTGTGCGTTGCGGCCGCCCTTGCCGTGCAGCGGGCGAACCAGCGACTTCTCCGGATGGTCGCGAGTGATCTCGGCGAAATCGGAGACGCTGGCACCGCGACGACCCGGGGTCGTCGGCTTGTACTTGCGAATTCCCATGTTTCTTAAAGTCTCTCTGCTATCCGCCGGCTAGGCCGGTGCTCCGAACAGGTCGATCGGCTTGCTTCCAGCGGCCAGCGTGACGATGGCGCGCTTGGTGTCCTTGCGCTTGCCGTATCCGGCGCGGGTGCGCTTGCGCTTGCCCTGCCGGTTGAGGGTGTTGACCGAGTCGACCTTGACTTTGAAGATCTTCTCGATCGCGATCTTGATCTGGGTCTTGTTCGAGTCGGGGTGCACGACGAACGTGTACACGTTCTCTTCGATGAGCCCGTAGGACTTCTCCGAGATCACCGGCGCCAAGATGATGTCGCGGGGATCGGTGACGGTAGCCATCAGGCCGACACCTCCTCGTCCTTGTTCGTGTGAGCAGCGATGTAGGCGTCCAGCGCCTCCACGCTGAACACCACGTCGTCTGCCTTCAGTACGTCGTAGGTGTTCAACTGATCCGGCGAAAGCACATGCACGCCGGGCAGATTGCGAACGCTCTTGGCACCGGTCTCGTCGGTGCGGCCGATCACGATCAGCACCTTGTTGTTCTGCGCCGTGTTCTCGGTGAGAAGCGTCGCCAGGAACGTCTTGGCCGCCTTCGTCGACGGCGCCTGCCCCTCGACGAGCTCGGTCACCGCGTGGATACGGCCATTGCGCGCCCGGTCCGAGAGCGCCCCGCGGAGTGCGGCGGCGATCATCTTCTTCGGGGTCCGCTGGCTGTAGTCGCGCGGCTGCGGTCCATGAACGACCCCGCCACCGGTGAATTGCGGGGCACGCGTCGAACCCTGACGAGCGCGGCCGGTGCCCTTCTGCCGGTACGGCTTCTTGCCGCCGCCACGCACGTCGCCACGCGTCTTGGTGGCGTGCGTGCCCTGACGCTTGGATGCCAGCTGCGCCTCGACGACCTGATGCATCAGCGCGATGTTGGCCTCGGCGTCGAAAAGAGCGGCGGGCAGCTCGACAGAGCCATCCTTCTTACCCGCGGGGGTGTGGACGTCGATCTTCAAAGCCTTCTCGGCCTTCTCGGTCTTCTCGGCCATTACTTCTCGCCTCGCTTGATTGCACTGCGCACCATCACGAGTCCGCCGTTGCGGCCGGGGATGGCGCCCTTGATCAGCAGCACGCCGTTTTCGGCATCGACCTTGTGCACCAACAGGTTCTGCGTCGTGACGCGGTCGCTACCCATGCGGCCCGACATGCGGGTGCCCTTGAAAACGCGGCCGGGAGTGGCACATCCGCCGATGGAGCCGGGGCGGCGGTGCACAGCCTGGGCACCGTGGCTGGCGCCCTGGCCCTTAAAACCGTGACGCTTCATGGTGCCCGCGAAGCCCTTGCCCTTCGAGGTCCCCGTCACGTCGACGTACGCGCCGTCGGCGAAGATCTCGGCGGTCAGTTCCTGACCGAGCTCGTACTCGGCGGCAGCGGCCTCGTCGTCGAGCCGGAACTCAGCGATGTGGCGGCGCGGATTCACACCCGCAGCCGAGTACTGCCCTGTCACAGGCTTGTTCACCTTGCGCGGGCTGATCTCGCCGTATGCAAGCTGCACCGCGCTGTAGCCGTCGCGTTCCGGAGTGCGGATCATCGTCACGACGTTGGGGCCGGCCTTCACGACCGTCACCGGCACGACCCGGTTGTTCTCGTCGAACACCTGCGTCATGCCCAGCTTGGTGCCCAGAATGCCCCGGCGCGGTGCGCCAGATTTGCTATCGCTAGCCATTTCTCTTGGGTCTCCTACTGGATGTTGACGTCGACGCTGGCCGGCAGATCGATGCGCATGAGGGCGTCAACGGTCTTCGGCGTTGGGTCGAGGATGTCGATCAGCCGCTTGTGGGTGCGCATCTCGAAGTGCTCCCGCGAGTCCTTGTACTTATGCGGGGACCGGATGACGCAATACACGTTCTTCTCGGTCGGCAGCGGCACTGGGCCGACCACGCTGGCGCCCGTCCGTGTGACCGTCTCAACGATCTTGCGCGCCGAGGCGTCAATTGCCTCGTGGTCGTAGGCCTTGAGCCTGATGCGGATCTTCTGTCCCGCCACGCTTCTCCTACCTCACTACTAACGGGCTTCCACGCTCGGGCGTGAAAAACCTCTGGTCTGCTGCCACGCGCCGGGGAAGCCCCCGTCGCGCGGCTATGCCGCCGCTGTTTACCTGTCTGTGGTCCACCGACCCCCGCGCTCGGGTGTGTCGCCCTAGCGCACGCTCGCCCGCGTCGGAAATCCGTCGCGATCGAGGTTGGGACCGGACGCGCCCCTGGGGGCGCAGGTCGTATGCCCCGTGCCAGGCGGTCCCGAAAGGGGTCCGTCCCGGCTCAAGGCAACCCGAACAGTATGCCCTAGATCTGGGCCCGCTCCAAATCCCTGGCCATGGGAAACCCGCCGGCGGGGCTGGTTAGCGGCGGAAGCTATCTTACCCCGGAGTAAGATAGCCGCGCATGGCAGACCCGACCACGACATATCGTGTCTGGAAACATCTTGCCGACCGGCCGGGCGGCAGCCGGCTGTTCAGCATCGCGGCAATGGCCCGGGTGCCGTATTTCGCATCGATCACGCCGCACGTCGTGCGCATGGAACCGGGTTTTGCGGAGGTCGCGGTGCCTAAGTGGTTCTTTCTCTACAACCACCTGCACACCGTGCACGCGATCGCGTCGTGCAATGCCGCCGAGATGGCCATGGGCATGTTGATGGAGGCCACCGTCCCGACGAGTCATCGCTGGATCCCCAAGGCGATGAATGTGCAGTACATCGAGAAGGCGACGACCTCGCTGCGGGCCCAGGCCCGGCTGGATCCGCCGGACTTCACGTCGATCACGGAAGGCGCCGAAGTCGTCGTGCCGGTGCAGGTGGTCGATCGTACGGGGACCGAGGTGGTGCACGCCGACATCACGTGCTGGGTGACGCCGGCCTAGCAGAACACCTAGATCTGCAGGAGTTCTTCCAGCGCCACGGGAAAGGCATCAGCGAGATCCCAGACGTCCGCGACCAGATCGGGACATGAGATCACGCCGATACCCAGCCGTCCGTTCAGCGACATCACCGTGACGTTCAGGCCCGCGCCGATCACGATGGGCCCAAACGGATATTGCGCCCTGATCGCGCAGCCCAAAAAGTAGAGCGGATGCTGCGGTCCCGGCACATTCGACAGCACGAGATTGTGTATCGGCCGGTCCGGCAGCGGAATGTTGCGGGCCAACCGAACCACGGCGTTCAAGACTGACTTGCCGAGAAATTCAGTCCAATCCTGGATGAGCGTCGGCGCCATCTCATTGCCATGGCCTTTCACGTGAGAGATGTTGCCGCAGATGGTCTCCAGCCGCTCGGCGACGTCCTCGATATCCGTCGCAAGCCGACAGAACATCCACATCGTGTGGTTCCGCCCGGGACGGTTTGATTTGTCCCGCGTAGACATCGGCACGGTCGCAACCATCGGCTGCTCGGGAAGCTCGTCACGATCGAGAAGAAACCGGCGCAGCGCCCCAGAGGTCATCGCGACCACCACGTCGTTGACGGTGATCCCGAATTTCTCCTTGACCTTCTTCACGTCCGCCAGCTCGACCTGAGTGAAGGCGACGTTTCGCCGGTTGGTGAACGGTGCGTTGAAGACGGTGGACGGAGCCGCGAACGGCGGTGCCATCGCCTCGCCGCTGACCGCGCGCTGCACTGTGTGGACCACCGTCCGTGCGGTGTCGGGAACCGCGGTCACCAGCCGCCACGGTCTGCGGACCACGTCGGCGATTCCTGCGGTCGCCATCTCAATTCGCCCGGTGGCGGGCGGTCCACTCACCTTCTCGGCCACGGGCACACCGCTGTCGAGACCACACAGCTGCATCAGGAGATCCGCACCCCCGACACCGTCGACCGCCGCGTGGTGAGACTTCATCATCACCGAGACCGAATCAGCCTCTTCGGGTCCCTCGATCACCCACATTTCCCACAACGGACGTGAACGGTCCAGCGGTAGCGCGGCGATGTGTCCGCAGATCTCCGCCAGCTCGGATCGCCCGCCCGGGCGCGGAAGTCCGATGCGATGAACATGGCGATCGAGCCGGAAATCCTGATCTTCGACCCATACCGGGTTGGCTGGATTCAGTTGGCTGTCAGCCAGTTTGAGACGGAAGTCGGGAGCCGCCGCGACGCGGGCATCCAGCGCGTCGACGAGTCCGTCGTACCGATAGCCACCAGTGCTCGACGTATCCAGCTCGAGCAGACAGCAGACGTTCACCGGCTGCGTGTCCGACTCCAGCTCGAGGAAAAACGCGTCGTACCCGCTGACCCGATCCAAACGTGCCACATTCGCCCCCTCGGCCGCGACCGGTGTGCTCCGATCGACGGGTGCAGACTTCCCCCTGCGGCGATGATGCAAACGGTTACTCGACGCCCCGTCGCGGGGCGGAACGCTCAGCCTCGCAGACCCGCCCAGAACGGACACTTGTGCACCTGGCCGAAGTCGTTGATCAGACGATTCCCTCGGGGCTGCAACGACATTCGCTGGCCCGCGGGTCCATCTAGCGACGGCCACCCGGAGCCTGGTGAACCCGAGGATATGAATTCACTCCAGTAGCCGATCATCTCGTCGGACAGCCGCTGTTGTTCGGGATTGAGCGCCGGCGCTCCGCCCACGTCGAAGAGGTACCGCAATTCCAGCGAATGCCCGGCGCCGACGGGGAACGGCGCCGCCCGCAACGGCTCCGGTGCCGGCGCACCAGGGTCGTCGAATTCGGAGAAGTACACCGGCTCTTCTGATGACAACGAGTCCGCGAGACGGTCTGCCACACAGGCGAAGGTGCCGTCGGTCACCGCGGCCGAATATGCCAGCGGCACACTGCCGCCGAACTGCTCCGGCGGATACTGCTGCGCGACGACCCCGGCATTGGCGTCGCCGTATGCCTCCGAAAGCAGCCCGAGATAATCGGTCGCGCCGAACGCGCGCCCGCGGATGTACTGCAACGCGGTGAACAGGGTGTACTCGTCGGCTGTCGTCCCGATCATCACCGGCACCTTGGCCGCCCGCCCCTGCGCTGCACCGTTCATCGGATCGACCGGCAGAATCTTGGTTCCCGTCACGGGTCCGCTCAAGCGTTCGCTGCCGATTCGTCCGTAGAGCACTGGCCGCTGCAGCCGCTCGGCCGGTAGCGCGCGAAGACATGCCGCCGCGGCGACCCTATCGCCGCAACCCACCTCCGCGGCGTACTGCTCGCTGGTCCGCTCCGCGGCGGACAGGTCGTATTGCGCCTGACACGGCCCACTTTGGATGATCGCGGCACTGAAAAGTCCTGCCGAGGCGGGCGCAACGAGGTGGTTGCACACCGACATCCCCCCGGCCGACTCCCCCGCTATCGTCACCTTGTCCGGATCGCCTCCGAATTCGGCGATGTTGTCGTGCACCCACCGCAGCGCGGCCTGCTGGTCGGCCAGGCCGTAGTTGCCGACATCGCCGGCCGGGCCGAGTGCCGGGTGCGCGAGGAAGCCGAGCGTCCCCAACCGGTAGTTGATCGTGACGACGATGACGTCACCGCGGCTCGCCAGCCGGCGCGAGTCGTAGACCTCGCCGCTGCCGTTGATGAAGCTGCCGCCGTGAATCCATACCATCACCGGCCGCTTCTCCCCCGACGGTGGTGGCGTCCACACATTGAGAGTCAGGCAGTCTTCGCTGGTTTCGCGTTGGTCGACGTCATTGCTGACGTCTTGAATGCATCGCGGGCCGGGTCGGGTGGCATCAAGGAACCCGGTCCATCCGGCCGCTGGCGCGGGCGGTTGCCACCGCAATGCCCCCACCGGTGGTGCGGCATAAGGAATTCCGGCGAAAAGGCGGTGGTCCTCGGAAACCAGCCCGCGCAGCGCACCTGACTGCGTCTGCACCACCCCCGGATCGTCCGGTACGTCGATGGTGGCCGATTGGCCGAGTGAGCACCCCGCGAGCGCGGCCACGACGATCAAGACCCCCGCGATGACGAGGCCTCGACGGCGGACCTTTGCAACAGACATCGGTCCCGACACTACTGAGGGACCACTCTTCCCTTGCGTGGCCTCCGTCACATAGACTTCGAACTTGACACCCGTCAAGTTCCGTTCTGCCCCGGAAATGAGGAGCCCGTATGAGCACGCCGACGATGGACGATGCCGCGCAAGTTTTCGCCGACCCGACGGCGTATGCCGACGACGCTCGGCTGCACGCGGCTCTGACCCATCTGCGGGCGAACAACCCGGTGGCATGGGTCGACAAAGCTCCCTACCGGCCGTTCTGGGCGATCACCAAGCACGCCGACATCATGGCCATCGAACGGGACAACAACCTCTTCCTGTCCGAACCGCGACCGCTGCTGGCCACCGCCGCGGCCGACGATTTGGGTAAGCAGCAACTCGAAGCGGGAACGGGGCTGCGCACCCTGATCCACATGGACGATCCGCACCACCGCAAGGTCCGAGCGATCGGCGCGGACTGGTTCCGCCCCAAGGCAATGCGCGATCTCAAGGTGAACGTCGACGCGCTGGCGAAGCGCTACGTCGACAAGATGCGCGACATCGGCCCGGAATGCGACTTCGTCACGGAGATCGCGGTCAACTTTCCGCTGTACGTCATCATGTCGCTGCTCGGCCTGCCCGAAGAAGACTTCCCGCGCATGCACCAGCTCACCCAGGAGCTGTTCGGCGGCGACGACGAGGAATACAACCAGCGCGGTAAGACCCCGGAAGAGCAGCTGGCGATCCTGATCGACTTCTTCACGTACTTCGCAGAGTTGACCGCGTCGCGTCGCGAGAATCCCACCGACGACCTGGCATCGGCGATCGCCAACGGCCGCATCGACGGCGAACCGCTCTCCGAGGTCGACACCGCCTCCTACTACGTGATCGTCGCGAGTGCGGGCCACGACACCACCAAGGACGCGATTTCCGGTGGGTTGCTCGCGCTGATCGAAAACCCCGACCAGCTGGAGCGTCTGCGCAACGATCCCGGACTGATGGGCACCGCGGTCGAGGAGATGATCCGCTGGACGACGCCGGTCAAAGAGTTCATGCGCACCGCCGCCAAGGACACCGAGATCCGCGGCGTTCCCATCGCCAAGGGCGAATCCGTCTACCTGGCCTATGTTTCCGGCAACCGGGACGAGGAGGTCTTCGACGAGCCCTTCAAATTCGACGTCGGCCGCGACCCGAACAAGCACGTCGCATTCGGATACGGCGTGCATTTCTGCCTTGGGGCCGCGCTCGCACGCATGGAGATGAACAGCCTGTTCACCGAATTGATCCCGCGGCTCGAGTCCATTGAACTCGCGGGCGAGCCGGAGTTGGCGGCGACCACGTTCGTCGGCGGGCTCAAGCATCTGCCGATCCGGTACTCCCTGCGCTGAGCGCCTACTTTCTGGCGTGGGTGGCGAGAAATCCGTCGACAGCGGCCGCGGCACACCCGTGATAGTCGAAATCGGCTACGGTGCTGAGCTTTCCGAGAATCAGCGGACCGATCAGCAGCGCGATCGCCTGAATGCGGTCGGGCACCTCGATCTCAGCGGCTGCCTGCGGGCTGTCGAAGATGGCGTCGAAGGGCGCGGAGTACAGCTGGATGATGCGGGCCCGTAACGGGCCTACGGGGTCCGAATCCGCTTGGCGCACCTCGGAGTAGTCGCCGGCGTCGGGTCCTGACGCCAGCCATGTCAGGGCGGTGAGCATGATGGGCACCTCGACGATCGCTTCGATCCAGCCCTCCACTACCACGAGCAACTGCTCGCGCAGGCGGCCTTCGGTCGGCGGCATCGGCGCCGGCTCCAACAGGCTCATGAAGGCCGCGCCCACCAGATCGTTGGCGCTGGGGAAATGGCGATAGAGCGTGGCCCTGGCCACGTTCGCGCTGCGGGTGACCGCGTCGATCGTCACAGCACTCGGACCGCCCGTACGCAGCAGTGCGGCCGCCGCCTCGAGCAATCGAGCCCGAGAGCGGGCCGGCCGCGGGTCTGTGTGCGGTAGGTCCCCGCGCGGGGGGTCGGTCACCGTTTACGCCACCTCCTCCGTGGGAACAAGACTGTCGGTCTTGCTACGAGACTGTTAGTCTCAAATCTATCCTTTGGAAGGGAGCGCGATCCATGGTCGACACTCTCGCCCCGCCTGACCAGACTATCGACGCGAACCTGGCGACCATGTCCCGGTTTGGGCGCTTCTGGTTACTCACGGTCGCATCCCTCGACGTCCTGCTGGTCATTTCCTCGATGGTCGCGCTCAACGCGGCGTTGCCCGACCTTGCGGTGGACACCGCCGCGACACAGACGCAACTCACGTGGATCGTGGACGGCTACACCCTCGTGCTTGCCTGCCTGCTACTGCCCGCCGGCGCGATCGGCGACCGCTACGGGCGACGGGGTGCGCTGGTGGCCGGTCTGGCGATCTTCGCGGTGGCGTCGGTCGCTCCGGTGTTCTTCGACAGTCCGGTCCAGATCATCCTCTCCCGTGCGCTCGCCGGGGTCGGGGCGGCGTTCATCATGCCCGCGACCCTGTCCCTGTTGACCGCGGCATTCCCAAAAGCTGAGCGCAACAAGGCTGTTGGTATCTGGGCCGGGGTCGCCAGTTCGGGCGCGATCGTCGGATTCATGGGCACCGGCCTGCTCCTGGAGTTCTTCTCGTGGCAATCGATCTTCTACGCGTTCACCGCATCGGCTCTCGCGCTGATTGTCTGCACGTTCACCATTCGGTCGTCGCGCGACGACACCGCCACCCCGATCGACGGCATCGGTGCAGTGCTGATCGGTTCGGCGGTCGCGGTTTTCGTGTTCGGTGTCGTGGAAGCACCGGTGCGCGGGTGGACCCATCCGGTGGTGTGGGGCTGTATGGCCGCCGGTGTCGCGCTGGCCGTGGCGTTCGCGGTGGTAGAACTGCGACGCCGCCATCCGCTGCTGGATGTCCGCCTGTTCGGCAGACCCGACTTCACCACCGGATCGATCGGCATCACCATCCTGTTCTTCGCCAACTTCGGGTTCTTCTTCATCGAGATGCAGTACCTGCAACTCGTGCTCGGCTACAGCCCGCTGCAGACGGCGTTCGCCCTCGCGCCCCTGGCGGTGCCGATCCTGATACTGGGCGCGACGATGCACCTTTACCTGCCGAAGGTCGGGTTGCGGACCGCCGTCGCAATGGGCTTGTTCCTCATCGGGGTGGGGCTCTTCCTGATGCGCTATCTCGACGCCGGATCGTCCTATCTCGATCTGATGTGGCCGATGCTGGTGACGAGTGCGGGCATCGGGTTGTGCGTCGCGCCGACCACCTCGGCGATCATGAATGCGGTGCCCACCGAGAAGCAGGGTGTCGCATCGGCAGTCAACGACACCACGCGTGAGGTCGGCGCGGCGGTGGGAATCGCGGTGGCCGGCTCTGTTTTGGCGGCGCAGTACGGTTACGTACTGTCTCCGACGCTGACCGGCTTCCCCGAGCAGATACGCACGGGAGCCCTGGAGTCCCTTGCCAATGCGCTGGCGATCGCCGAGGAGATGGGACCGCAGGGCAACCGCCTGGCGGACCTGGCTACGGCCGCTTTCATCGACTCGATGAGCCTGGCAATGCTTGTGCTTGCCATCGTATTGGCGCTTGCCGCGGCGTTCGTCGCGATCTGGGCCCCCGGCCGAGACGGCACGCAGTCACGGCTCGCGCAACGGATCACCGCGCGCTGGTCGACCTCAGGCGCCGCCGGCGGTGCCGGCAATTCAGACGATGAACTCGGCAGCCCGGTGGCCGAGCATGACGGTGGTGGCGTGCGGGCCTCGGCTGGTGATGCGGGGAAGCACCGAGCCGTCGACCACCCATAAGGCGTCGACGCCGCGCACCCGGCACCGGGTGTCGACCACCGCCGTTGCGTCGTCGTCGCGTCCCATCCGTGCGGTGCCGCACAGATGTTGCGACGTCGACCACGATGTCTTCTCGGATTGTGCCTGCGCACCGGCGAGTTCGCGTGCCAGCTCGGCGCCGGCACGCAGCGCCGCGACGTCCGCGGGCTCACTGTCGTACCGGTGCTCGATGACGGGGCCGACGTCCGGATCCGCTGACACCAGCCGGACCCTGCCCCGCGATCTTGGTTGCATGAGGGCGACCCCGATGTGCGGGTGGTCGGCGGGGTCGTCGCGCCGACCGCTCACCATCGCACCGAAACCCGCGGTATACGGCCTGATTTCGAGTCCGTCATCGGTCGTCAGCACCGCCTCCAGTGGTGGTAGACCGTGCGTCTCGGACCAGTCGACCGGCAGCACCCACTCCGGATGGTCTGCGGTTGCAACACCCACCGGGAGGTCGGCCACCACGGGTACTCCCGCGGCGCTCAGCGTCTGTCGTGGGCCGACACCCGACAGCATCAGCAGATGCGCGGATCCGATCGCACCGGCCGACAACACGATTCGGTCGGCGGTCACATCGACTGGTCCGTCGGGTCCGACGCAGTGCACGCCCACCGCACGACCGTCGACGATCCGGATGCGCGTCGCCCTCGTATCGGTCAGCACGGTGAGACCGGCGCGATCCATCGCGGGCTTGAGAAAGGCGCCACCGGGACCCACCCGCGTACCGCCGTTGATGTTCAACGGCACCGGGCCGACTCCCGAAGGCAGCGGGGCGTCCGGCGCGGACCCGTTCAGATCGTCCACCCGCCGATACCCTGCTCTTTCCGCAGCGTCTACGAAAGTCGCGGTACAGCCGTCGAATTCGGCGACCCGCTGCACCTGAATAGGACCGTCGCGACCATGCAGCGGGCCACCGAAGTCGAGGTCGGTTTCGATGGCCAGGAAGTGTGGCAGCACGTCGGACCACGCCCATCCAGGCAACCCCCAGCCGTCGAAGTCCGACGGCAGTCCACGGCAGAAATAGCCGCCGTTGACCGCACCCGATCCGCCGACGACCGCACCCCTCATGATCTGTGCGTGCCGCTCGGGATCGTCGGTCAGCGTCGTCGCATAGCGCCGCACCACCGAGCTGGCGGCGCCGATCGGCAACCGCAGGCCGTCGGTGATCTGTGTCAGAACGGACGGGTCGGATGGGCCGGGGCCGGCCTCGATGACCGTGACGCGGCGACTGGAGTCAACCGAAAGTCGTTCCGCTAATACCGATCCGGCGCTTCCGGCGCCGACGATCAACACATCGCAGTGCAAGGCGGGGCTTCAGGTCCGAATCTGTGGCTTGAGTGCGCCGACATGACGCTCACGCACGACGCCGGTCCACAGTCCCGCACCGTACGCCATGTCGTCGAGCCGCTTGAGCAGGATGTAGGTGAGCAGACCGACGGGTTTCGTCTCGTCCTCACTGTTGCCGTTGCGGGTGATCCAGTCCACCACTCCATCGACGATGGCCGCCACCAACACCACTTGACGGCATCGTCGCGAAAGCAGTGCCGCGACGAACGCGACGGGCCAGTAGTGGCGGCAGATGGCCGACGCCAGCTGTAACGCCGCGGACCACAACCCGTGGGCTGCCACTACGGCCACTTCCTTGGGTTCGGTCTCCACGGTGGACAGCGACCTTGCGATACGGCGCCCGGTGATCGTGGCGACCACCATCGACGCGAGGTAGCCGATACCCGAGCCCATCGCCATCAGCATCCACGCGACCAGCGTCCACCCCGAGATGACGAGCGGTGCCGTCTTCCCGGGGTGCCGGACCGACAGCGGTGCGGCGGATTCTCCGTAGAAAGACTTGCGCGAGAGCCACTCTCGCAGTTGGGTGCGATGGTCGTGGCCGACCAGAGCGACAGGTTCGTAGCGCAGCCGAGCTCCTGCCTCGATCAACCTCCAGCACAGGTCGACGTCTTCGCCGGACCTGAGTGTCTCGTCGAACCCGCCCAAATTCTTGAGCACGGTGCTTCGGCAGATGATCGCGGCGCTCGGCACGTAGGAGACGGTCCCGAAGGGTACGACGGGTGCTTCGCGCATACCGAGGTCAAGAGAGGACCTCACGGCTTCGTAGCGGGCCACCAGGTTTTCCGGCTCGCGCAGGCCGATGATCCGCGGTGCGACGAGTGCCACCGCGGGGTCGCAGAAATGCCCGAGCAGCGCCTCGAGCCACCCGCGCCGCGGCACCACGTCGGAGTCGAGGAACGCGATGTAGTCGGTGTGGCACGCCGCCATGCCGGTGTTGCGGGCGGCCGCGGGACCCTTGCTGCGATCGTGTCGCAGGATCTGCACATCGCTGTACATCTGGGCGAAGTCGGCCTGCTGAACCGGGGTGGCCGACCCGTCGTCGACGACGATGATTCGCATGCCACGAAGAGCCGCGACCAGGCGACGAAGGCCAGAGATGTTGTCCCGCACGGGAATAACGACTGTGACATCGCGATGCGACGGTCCGGTCGCGGGCCGCGGATGCGCCACTGTCGCGTCGAGCAGCGTGCGCGCGAGCTGTGCGCTGACCGCGTCGTGCACCTCGAGCCGTCCGCCGGTGAGCATCGTCTGCGCCGCGGGCGCCAATCGCAGCAACCGGGTAGGCGATCCGCCGAGCAACGCGGACCCCTCGCCGAGGACCTTCACCCGGCGATCCACCTGGACGGCGAACCCGTCGGGCAGCCGTGGTCCGGTCATGTCAGCATTCCGTTCCGGTCAGGCGTCCATCGAGTCACACGCCGCAGACATCCGTCGACCATCTCGGCGAAGATGCGCGCGCCTTCCTCTGCGGTAGCGGTGGTGGGGTCGCCGAGGATACCCACGTCACTGACCGCGGCCATCCCTCCTTGACGCATTGCGGGCATCAACTGTCCCAGCGGGGCGCTGTTGCCGGGAACCCGCTCGTCGATCCATACATCGGCAGGCGAAATATGTAGCAATACAGAGGTTTCGGTATGACCGGCATGCGCGTCGGCGTTCTCCGCACTACAGGAACACCAGCCCACGTCGCGGCCCTCGTACCGCAGCAATGCCGCGGCGGTGGCCAGCGCTTCCACATTGCCCCCGTGCCCGTTGACGAAGACGAGGCGCGACGCCCAGCGCGATGCGGACCGGCCGAACTCCACCAGTAACAGACGCAGGGCGGACGTGCCGATCGACACGGTGCCGCTGAACTCCTCATGCTCACCGCTGGCGCCGTATTCGATCGCCGGAGCGACCATCCATTTCGATTCATTCGCCGGCACGAGCTGGTCGGCCAGGGCACGCGCCACGGCGGTCGCAATGCGCGTGTCGGTGTCGAGCGGCAGGTGGGGCCCGTGCTGTTCGGTGGAGCCGACAGGAATGATCAATGCCGGTGACGTGCCCTGCAGCTGCCGCGACGTTGCGTTCGCGAGCTCGCTTCCATAGGGCACAGGCCGATGGTAGGCCGAATTCACCTGGTGTGCGCCAATTGTTGGCGCATGCGCAGCAATTGATTTCCAGAAATTTGCGCGTGCGACAACGGGGCATTCACGTCAGCCCCCTGAGCCACGCCTGTACCAGGAACTCTGTGTGAAGGCGACAGCCTGCTCAGGCGGTCGGGCTGCCCGGTACCCCGAGCGCCCGAGCGAACCCGTCGGGCACCAGCACGTCGTCGGGGCGGAGGTCGTGCACCGACGCATGGCCGAGTCCCATCAACGCCGAGTCGATGCCGCCCCGCAGAACGTCGAGCACGTTCTCGACGCCCGCCTGCCCGTTGGCGGCCAGGCCCCAGAGATACGCCCGCCCGATCATGACCGCGCGCGCACCGAGAGCGACGGCCTTCACCACGTCGCTGCCACGTCGGATGCCGCCATCGAGCAGCACCTCGACGTCGTCTCCGACGGCGTCGGCGATCGCAGGCAAAGCCCGAATCGACGCCGGCGTGCCGTCGAGGTTGTTACCGCCGTGATTGGACACCGAGATGGCCGAAACACCTGCGTCCACAGCACGTTTGGCATCGTCAACTCGCATGACGCCCTTGAGCATGAACGGGCCGCCCCACAGCTCACGCAGCCAGGCGATGTCTTCCCAGGTCGGCGGCGGGGTACCCATCCACTCGCCGTAGGCCGCGAAGAACGGCGGACCCGCCTCGCCGCGCGCGGCCTGATTGGGCACCCGCAAGTTCGGCGGCCGGAAGGTCTTACCCCATTGCCACATCCAGCCCGGCCTGCTCAGCCCCGTCGGCAGCATCCGCACCGTGGTGCGCAGGTTCATCTCCTCGGGGATCGTGGGGCTCCCCCAGTCCCGGCCGTGCGAGAAGCTCCAGTCGGTGGTGACGATGAGACCGACGGCGCCCGCCTCGCGCGCGCGCTCGACCCGCGCCGCGATCGCGTCCCGGCCCCCGAGCCAGTACACCTGGAAGAACAGCTTGGGATTGGCGACGATCACCTCTTCGATCGGCTTGCTCGCAAACGACGACAGACCCATCGCGGTCCCTCGCGCCGCGGCGGCCCGCGCGACGGCGGTCTCACCATCCGGGTGGACGGCCTGCACGCCCGTCGGTGATATCACGACTGGCATCGAAATATCCTGGCCCATAACGGTTGTCGCAAGGTCGCGCTTCTCGGTAGCGCCGATGACGTGCGGCGCGAAGCCCAGCTCGGCGAATGCGTCGACGTTGTCGGCGACGGTGACGCCGCGCTCGCTGGCCGCGAGCAGCGCCGAGTACACCGGCTTGGGTAGCCGTCGCTTCGCCCGCTCCTGGGCGGCCGCGACAGTCTCGAACCAGATGGCGGCCATGAGTTACACCGGGCTTTCGTTACAGAGTCGCTTAGGAGCCGCCTTGGCGGCGACATCAGAGCGAGGCGGTTTGGTGAGCAGCTTGAGCATGACCGGGCCATCCCCCTGCGCTGCGCGCGGGCGGTGCCCCCAGCGCGAGTGGTCAACACTGGACTTGGGCTTGACGCGGTCGGCAGCCAACGCCGGCGCACCGTAGCCCTGCACACACTCGGGGTCGGGACCGTCCATCGGCAATCCGGTGAAGAACTTCGCGGCCATGCATCCGCCGCGGCAGCTGTCGTAGTGCCCGCAGCTGCCACACGCTCCTGCCGACTGCGGTTCACGTAGCTCGCGGAACAGCGGAGCGTTCTTCCACACGTTGTCAAATCCATTATCAGTCAAGATGTTTCCGGCAAGAAAGCGGTCGTGGATAGCGAACGGGCACGCATACACGTCGCCGACCGGGTCGATGAGGCACACCACCCGGCCCGCTCCGCACAGGTTCAGACCCGCCAGCGCGCCCGGCTCGCCCAGACCCGACAGGTGGAAGAACGAGTCACCGGTGAGCACACCGTCACCCTTGGCCACCAACCAGTCGTAGAGCTGCACCTGCTGCTCCGCGGTGGGGTGCAGTTCATCCCACACGTCGGCCCCGCGGCCGGATGGCCGCAGCCGGGTGATCCGCAGCGTGGCACCGTAACGCGCTGCCAGGGCGGCGAAATCGTCGAGCTGGTCGACATTCTCGCGGGTCACGACGACGGAGATCTTCGCGTCCTTGAAGCCCGCAGCCGCGAGGTTCTCCAGCGCCCGGATGGCCATCGCGAACGAGCCTGCTCCCCGGACGGCGTCGTTGACCTCGGCCGTCGCACCGTCCAGCGAGATCTGCACGTCGACGTAGTCACTGGCCGCCAGCCGCGCTGCCACATCGGGGGTGATGCGCACGCCGTTGGTGGAGAACTTCACCCCGACGTGGTGTTCGGTGGCGTAGTCGACGAGCTCCCAAAAGTCCGACCGCACAGTCGGTTCCCCACCACCGATGTTCACGTAGAACACCTGCATGCGTTCGAGTTCGTCGATGATGTCCTTGCACTGCTGAGTGGTCAACTCGCGCGGGTCGCGCTTGCCGGAGGACGACAGGCAGTGCACGCAGGCCAGATTGCAGGCGTAGGTGAGTTCCCACGTCAGACAGATAGGCGCATCCAGTCCGTGCTCGAACTGCTCGATGAGCCGCGGAACGGGCTGGACGGCAGGCGATTCGACTTTCGGCGCGGGCGCCGATTGCATTTCCGGCGCGGGCGCCGATTCAACAGTTGTCATAGCGGCACCAACATCTTCGATTGAGCGAGTACGCCAAGGGCGTGAAGGTAGGGGGCCTGCTGCGCATCGTCGACTCCAGCGGCGCGGCAGGCGGACCGGACGTCGGGGTGATCAGCCAATGAGTTGACCACCTCGACGATCGTCCGGTTCTTCAGGAACGACAGCTTGCGCGTACCGAAGTGATACAGCAGCGCACCGAACGGCTCGGGCCGTACGGCCACCTGTGGGTGGAGCCGCCAACCGAGGTCGGGATCGAACGCGATGTCGGTCCCGGACTCGGCTGCTGGCGAGGCCACGGTCAGTAGACCCCGCACATCCCGTCGATCGACACTTCTTCGACCAAGATCTCGGTGACGAGCTCATCGCCCGAGGTTTCCGCTGTCTGATTCGGCTCCACTATCCGCACCTTTCCTTGACAGGATCTCGACAAACTGTGATCGAGATCGCAATAATATGGCATCGAGTGCCAGAATGAAAGCCGACCCCGGAAAAGGATCTGACGTGCAACCGGAATCCCAGCACCGCGTCGGCCGCCGGCGGTCGACGAGCTGGGAACACATCAGCAATGTGGCGATCGATCTGTTCGCCGCCCGCGGGTTCGACGAGGTCAGCGTCGACGACGTCGCCGAGGCTGCCGGCATCGCGCGGCGCACGCTGTTTCGCTACTACCCGTCCAAGAACGCGCTGCCCTGGGGCGACTTCGAGGCACATCTGGCACGGATGCGGGACCTGCTGTCAGATCTCGACCCCGACGTGGGGATCGATGCCGCGCTACGGACGGCGCTGTTGGCGTTCAACACATTTGACGACGCCGAGACCGCACGGCACCGGCAGCGCATGCGGGTCATCCTGCAGACCGCCGAGCTTCAGGCGTACTCGATGACGATGTACGCGGGCTGGCGCGCAGTCGTCGTCGCGTTCGTCGCGCGTCGGCTGGGCATGAAGGAAGCTGACGTCGTGCCGCAGACAGTGGCCTGGACCATGCTCGGCGCGGCGCTGTCGGCGTATCAACACTGGTTGGACGACGAGTCGGTCTCGCTTGCGCAGGCGCTCGGCGACGCGTTCGACACCGTCAGCGCCGGACTGAAGGCGCTGGACGATCCCCGCCGCTGAAAGAATTTCCGATTCGGGCGTCGGAGTTCGCACCTCCGCGGCGACGATAAGGGTGTGAGCGCCGAACCGGATGGCAACGACGCTCCGCGGCAGCTACTGGCGATGTACGACGAAGCGATGCCGATCGTGTATGGGTATTTCGTCCGGCGCTGCAGTGACCGCGGAACGGCCGAAGACCTGACGTCGGACACGTTCCTGGCGGCGATGGATGCCGCACGCAGGGATGTGCCCCCGCCGTTGACGTTGCCGTGGTTGCTCGGAGTGGCGCGCCACAAGCTGGCGGATCACTACCGCCGTCGCCACGACCGGTTCAACATCCCGGTCGCCGAACTGCCCGAGACTGTCGACCCGGGCGACGACTGGGATGCCGAGCTCGACCGCATCGTCGCGGAGGCCGTCATGGCCAAGCTGCCCGAGCACCATCGCACCGTGCTGGCGTTGCGCTACATGGATGACTGTTCCGTGCCCGAGTGTGCGGAGTTGATCGGACGGACCGTGCACGCCACGGAGGCGTTGCTGGTGCGGGCGCGACGAGCCTTCAGAGCCCACTATCCGGAGCCGGAAGGAGGGAAGTCGTGAACGACGGCGTCAACAACAGCCACGATCCGCTGACCGTGCTGCACGGCGATGAGCTTGTCGCCCAACCAGATCCGGCGTTCGCGGCGCGGCTGCGCGCACGCCTGGAAAGCGCGCTGAACCTGCCCAATCGAACCCGAGGAGTTGACATGAGCGGCACCGACACCGCGATCGCCGAACTGGCCGAACCCACCGCGTCCTCCGCCGTGCCCCGATCGGCGGCACTGCCATATCTCTCAGTGGCCAACGCGCGCGAAGCCATCGACTGGTACGTCGACGTGCTGGGTGCCACCGTGGTCGGCGAACCGATCGTGATGGACGACGGCCGCATCGGTCATGCCGAGCTGGCACTTGGCGGCGGTATGTTCTATCTCGCCGACGAGTACCCGGAGATCGGCATGAAAGCCCCTGCTCCGCAGGCTGTTTCAGTCATGCTTGTCATCGCGGTCGCCGATACCGACATTGCGGTGGAGCGGGCCCGCGACCGCGGTGCCACCGTGCGTCAGGAAACCCGCGAGGCTCACGGTTCACGCAACGCTGCGATCGTCGACCCGTTCGGGCATTGCTGGTCGCTCAATGGCCCGACGACCGGCGCGGCGGTGACTATCCAGCACGGTGACGTCGGCTATGTCTCGGTGTGGGTGCCGGACGCCGAACGGGCGGCGGCCTTCTACGGTCACGTCCTGGGCTGGGAATTCGACCGCGCCTCCCGTCAGGTCACCAACACCAAGCAGCGCATCGGCATCTACAGCGTCGACAGCCGACAAGGCATGCTGTGCAGCTATGCCGTAAACGATCTCGCAGCCGCACGACAGGCGATCGTGGCCGCCGGCGGGACAGCCGGTGACGTGCTGGACTTCGACTTCGGCTCGGTGCTGGACGCCACCGACCCGTCAGGCGCGGCCTTAGCGGTGTTCGAGCCTGCACCGGGTATCGCGCGACCGGAACTGAATGGCTCTGGGCCAGGCGAGCTTTCGTATATCACCTACGAGGTGCCGGACTCGGGCGCATTCCGGGCGTTTTACAGCGGACTGCTGTTCTGGTCGTTCGAGCCGGGTCGCATCGACGACGGCTGGCAGATTCAGCACACCCACCCGATGGCCGGCGTCGCCGGCGGCAGCGCGCGGTCGGTCACGGTGCCGATGTGGACCGTCGCCGATGTCCGCGCGGCGGTGGCGAGGGTACGCGAAGCCGGGGGCACCGTGATCGAGGAGCCGTCGACGCAGGCGTACGGCCAATCGGCACAGTGCACCGACGACCAGGGCACCCGGTTCTATCTGGGCCAGTTCTGACTGGTGGATTCGGCGCGCTAACGCACCCTCACGGTCGATTAGCGCGCCGGATTCGCTGATTAACCGAGGACGTCGGCGATGGGTGCGCCGGCCGCGATCTTGGAGCGGGCCTTCATGACCTTTCCCGGCATGCCGCCGCCGACCACGCCGGCGACAACGCCGTCGCGCTCGTAATAGGCCAGGAACTTGCGGCCGTCGTCCTCGACGACGTGCACCACGTCGTCGGCCTCGGGCTCACCCAGGCACTGGATCTTGACGTCGTACTGGTCGCTCCAGAAGTACGGCACCGAAACCGTGGACGGTGCGTCCTGACCCAGCATCGCGGGCACCAGCACTCGCGCCTGGTCGGCGACGTTGCTCCAATGTTCCACGCGCACTTGGTGCCCAAGGGTGTGGCGCCAGGACGCGACGTCGCCGATCGCCCACACATGCGGTGCGCTCGACCGGCCGCGATCGTCGCAGACGATCCCGTTGTCGATCTCCAGGCCGCTGCCGTCGAGCCACTCGGTGGCCGGATGCGAACCGATACCGACCACGACGAGATCGGCCTCGAGTTCGGTGCCGTCGCCCAAGACCACCCTCTCGACCCGCTCGGATCCGCTGACCTCCGAGACCCCGACGCCGCATCGCACGTCGACGCCCTCGGCGCGGTGCAGCCGGGCGACCAACTCACCGATCCGTCCGCCGAGTACCGACGCCAGCGGCGAAGGCTGCGGCTCCACCAGGACGACGTCGACGCCCATGCCGCGCAGGCTCGCCGCGACCTCGCAACCGATGAAACCCGCACCGACCACGACGGCTCGTGTCGCCGAACCCGCCTCGGCGCGCAACGCAAGGCTTTCGTCGAAGTTGCGGAGGACGTGGATACCTTTGAGATCCGGGAACGACGGGATGCGCTTGGGCACCAGCCCGGTGGCGATGATCAGTTCGTCGTAAGGCATCTCGGTGCCGTCTGCGAGCGTGAGCGTCTTGGCCCCGGTGTCGATCGACCGGGCTCCGTTGCCGAGCAACACGGTGATGTCGTTTTCTTCGTAGAACTCGGCGGGCTTGAGCGTGACGTCGTCGGTCTCGGCGCGCAGCACCTCCTTCGACAGCGGCGGCCGGTCGTACGGCAGATGATCCTCGTCGCTGACGATGGTGACCGGTCCGGCGTACTCGGAGCGTCGGAGCTGTTCAGCCGTGCGGGCAGCGGCCAGGCCGCCGCCAACAATGACTACTCCCCCAGTGGTGGACATGCGCAGATTTTGCACGATGGCTCCCGCGATATGTCCGCCACCCCGTCAGCTGCGGTCCCTGTCGATGATGTTGGTCAGCACGACGATGCTTTCGCTGCGTTCGACGTCGGCGGCCGCGCGAATACGCTCCAGCGCTTCCTCGAGATGCCGCATGTCGCGTGCGAGCACGTGCAGGATCGCGTCGGCTGTCCCGGTGACGGTGGCCGCGCCGATCACCTCCGGGATGTCAATCCAGGCCGCGCGCAACCGTTCTGGCGTAATCGTGCCGTGGCGGAACACCTGCACGTACGCCTCGGTGTTCCAACCAAGCGCGCTACGGTCCACCACCGTGGTGAAGCCCCGGATGACGCCGTTGTCGAGCAGTCGGTCGACCCTGCGTTTCACGGCAGGAGCCGACAGGCTCACCCGTTCGCCGATCTCGGCGTACGTGGCACGCGCATCATTGGCGAGCTCGGCCAAAATGCGCTCGTCTGTCTGGTCCAGACGGTCCATCACCACCTCCACGCAACAAATCACCGATATTCTAGCTGTAGAACAATGAATCATGGGCCAATACGCAATAGACGATGATTGATTGCAAAAATGCTGGGCCATATCGTTGATTTATGACGATCACAGATGTCGCCGCCGTCGCGGCTCCGGTATCCGAAGTCGCCACTACCCCGCGGAAGCGCCCTGGCGCCGACAGAACCCCCGAGCGTGCGCCCTCGATACGGCGCTACGCCATGACGGCGCCGACGTTCTTCACCGTCGAGTACGCGATCAACCCGTGGATGGACACGTCGGTGGATGTGGATACCCATCTCGCGTACAGCCAGTGGGAAACCCTGCGGCAGACATACAAGGAGCTCGGCCATACCGTCGAGTTGATCGAACCCATCGTCGGGCTTCCCGACATGGTCTACGCCGCCAACGGCGGAGTGATGGTGAACGGCAAGGCGGTCACCGCTCGATTCGCCTATCCGCAACGCGCCGACGAGTCCGCCGCGTACGCCGAATGGATGACCCGCCACGGCTATCGCCCCGTCGACACCCGGCACACGAACGAAGGCCAAGGCGACCTGCTCGTCGTCGGTTCGATCATGTTGGCGGGTCACGGCTTCCGCACCCAGTGGCAAGCACACGACGAAATCGCCGCGATCGTGCAGATGCCTGTCGTCAGCCTCGAACTCGTAGATCCGCGCTTCTATCACCTCGACACCGCGCTAGCCGTGCTCGACGCCACCACGATCGCGTACTACCCACCCGCGTTCAGCGACCCGTCCAGGACGAAACTGCTCGAACTGTTCCCCGACGCCATCGAGGTGGGCAGCGCCGATGCCTACGTCCTTGGCCTCAACGCGGTGTCCGACGGTCTCAACGTGGTGTTGCCCGCCGCGGCGACCGGGTTCGCCGAACAACTGCGCACCGCCGGCTTCCGGCCCATCGGAATCGATCTGTCAGAGCTGCTCAAGGGCGGCGGATCCGTCAAATGCTGCACGTTGGAGGTACATCCGTGACCGTTGTCGACACCATGAGCAGCACCGAAGCGGCGATCGCAGTGGACAGCCGCTACGTTGCACACAACTACTCGCCGCTGCCGGTCGTCGCCACCAGTGCCGACGGCGTGTGGGTGACCGATGTCGAGGGTCGTCGCTATCTCGATTGTCTGGCGGCCTACTCCGCCGTCAACTTCGGTCACCGCAATCCGGAGATCACCGCCGTGGCCCACGCACAGCTGGACAGCCTGACACTGGTGAGCCGCGCGTTCCACTCCGACCGGCTCGGCCCCTTCTGCCAGGCGCTCGCCGAACTCTGCGGCAAGGACATGGTCCTGCCGATGAACAGCGGCGCGGAAGCGGTGGAGAGCGGTATCAAGGTCGCCCGAAAGTGGGGCACTGACGTCAAAGGCGTACCCGCGGGTCAGAGCAATATCGTAGTGGCGCACAACAACTTCCATGGCCGCACCACCACGATCATCAGCTTCTCCGACGACGAGACCGCCCGACGCGGATTCGGACCGTACACCCCCGGATTCCGCTCGGTGGCCTTCGGCGACGCCGACGCACTGGCGGCCGCGATCGACGAGAACACCGTTGCCGTGCTGCTCGAGCCGATCCAAGGTGAGGCAGGGATCGTCGTTCCGCCCCGCGACTTCCTGCCCCGGGTCCGTGCACTGTGCACCGAACGCAACGTGCTCATGATCGCCGACGAGATTCAGTCAGGCCTGGCGCGCACCGGTCGCACCTTCGCATGCGACCACTTCGGGGTGGTCCCCGACATCTATCTGCTCGGCAAAGCCCTCGGCGGCGGTGTGGTGCCGTTGTCCGCCGTGGTGGCCGACCGCGATGTGCTCGGGGTGCTGCATCCCGGCGAGCACGGCTCCACGTTCGGCGGCAATCCACTTGCGGCGGCCATCGGGACGACGGTTGTGGCAATGCTGCAACGCGGTGAATTCCAATCGCGCTCAGCAGAACTCGGAGATCGTCTGCATGCGCGGCTACGCGCGCTCATCGGGTCCGGGGTGGTCGCGGTTCGGGGAATGGGGCTGTGGGCCGGCGTGGACATCGATCCGGCGCTCGGCACGGGAAAGCAGATCACCCTGAAGCTCGCCGAACGTGGTGTCCTGGTTAAGGACACGCACAGTTCGACATTCCGCTTTGCGCCACCGCTGGTGATCACCGCTACGGAGATCGACTGGGCGATTGACCAATTCGCCCAAGTTTTGGCCGATTCGGGTTCACACTTGTCCGATACTGCGTTATAGCTCATAGGAGGCACAATGACCGCCCCTTCGCCAAGCCTCTCCGCCCAGATGTTGCGACGCCGGCCGGTGATCGGCGCCCCGGTCGCACATGGCGCCTCCGACCATCTCAAACGAAGTATCGGCACGTTCCAGCTGACCATGTTCGGCGTCGGCGCGACCGTCGGCACCGGTATCTTCATCGTGCTGCAGCAGGCCGTGCCGAAGGCCGGTCCGGCGGTGCTCGTCTCCTTTGTGATCGCAGGTATCGCCGCAGGCCTGTCGGCAATCTGTTACGCCGAAATGGCCTCCGCGGTACCAGTTTCCGGATCAACGTATTCATACGCCTACACGACCATGGGCGAAGTGGTGGCAATGGGAGTGGCCGCGTGTCTGCTGCTCGAGTACGGCGTCTCCATGTCCGCTACCGCGATCGGCTGGAGTGGCTATCTGAACAAACTCCTGGACAACCTGTTCGGGGTTCAGATACCGCATGCGCTCACCGCAGCGCCGTGGGGTGAGACCCCGGGCATCGTCAACCTGCCCGCGATGTTGCTCATCACGATGTGTGCGCTGCTGCTGATCCGTGGCGCCAGCGAGTCCGCCACGGTCAACACCATCATGGTGATCATCAAGTTGGGTGTGCTGGCGCTGTTCGTCGCGATCGCGTTCACCGCGTTCACCACCGACCACTTCGCCGGATTCTGGAATGCCGGTTTCGCCGGAATCACCGCCGGAGCGGCCACCATCTTCTTCACGTTCATCGGACTCGACGCCGTCTCCACCGCGGGTGACGAGGTCAAGAATCCACAGCGGACCATGCCGCGCGCGATCATCGCCGCACTGATCGCCGTCACCACCATCTACATCCTGGTGGCGTTCGCCGGTCTCGGCACGCAGTCAGCCGAGGCGTTCGGCTCCGAGGAACAGGCCGAGGCGGGGCTATCGGTCATCCTCGAGAACGTTCTGAGCGGTTCGACATGGGCCAGCACCGTTCTCGCTGTCGGCGCGGTGATCTCGATCTTCTCGGTCACGCTCGTGGTGATGTACGGCCAGACCCGCATCCTGTTCGCGATGGGTCGCGACGGACTGCTCCCGTCGCTGTTCGCCAAGGTCAACCCGCGCAGCATGACACCCGTGAACAACACGATCATCGTGGCCGCCGTCACGGGGATTCTTGCCGGCTTCGTGCCACTCGACTACCTGTGGGACCTGGTGTCGATCGGCACTCTCGTCGCGTTCATCACGGTCGCGGTCGGCGTGATCATCCTGCGGCGCCGCGAACCGGATCTGCCTCGTGGCTTCAAGGTTCCGGGCTATCCCGTGACACCTATCCTGTCCATCGCCGCCTGCCTGTGGGTGCTGTGGGGGCTGCCCCCGAACACCTGGCTGTGGTTCGGCATCTGGGTGGCGGTGGTTCTGTCCTTCTACTTCCTGTGGAGTCGCCGCCACAGCGCGCTGAACGACGGCGGTGACGGTCTCATCCCCGCCGCCGCGGCGCAGGAGGACGAGGTGTTACTTCCGCCGAAGGATCCTCAATGAGCGTCGCAGTCGGCTACCTGGCCGGTAAGAGCGGCCGGTCGCCGCTCTACCTTGCGGCAGAAGCCGCGAGAACGCTGCAGACATCGCTGACCGTGGTGACCGTGGTGCCACGGCCGTGGATGACGCCCTCGATAGCCCGCATCGATGCCGAATACGCCCAGTACGCCGACCAGTTGGCCGCGGACTCGGCGAAAGAGGCGCAGGAGTGCCTGGCGTCGATCGGCAAAGGAATCAAGGTGGACTTCCACAAGGTCGCGCATCGGTCGGCTTCCGGTGGCCTACTCGAAGCCGTCGACGAGCTCGAATCCGAAGCGCTGGTGCTGGGTTCGGCGGCCGATGGAAAGCTCGGGCAGGTCGTCATCGGTTCGACGGCGGATCGGCTGCTGCACTCGTCATCGGTGCCGCTGTCCATCAGCCCGCGCGGCTACCGCGGCACGAAGGCCGGCGGATTGACCCGCATCACGTGCGCCTATCCGGGCACACCGGAGTGTGTGTTCGTGGTCGAACGCGTTGCGGCGCTTGCACAACGACTGGGTGTCCCGATGCGGGTCATCACCTTCGCCGTCAGGGGTCGCACCATGTATCCGCCCGAGGTCGGGTTGCACGCCGAGGACTCGTTGCTCGAGGCGTGGGCAGCTCAGGCCCGAGAGACGTTGGCCGAGTTGCACTCCAAGGGCGTGGTCGGCGACGACGTCGAGCTGCAGGTCGCCACCGGCAACGGCTGGGATCAGGCGATCGATGCCGTTGACTGGCAAGACGGCGATCTGCTCGCCATCGGCACGAAACCGTCGGGCGGAATCGCCCGGGTGTTTCTCGGCTCCCGAGGGTCAAAGATCCTGCGGCACAGCCCGGTACCGGTCCTGGTATTGCCGGGCTAGTGTGCAGTCAGATCGCAAATCCAGCCCAACTGGGGCGTTTTCGCGATCTGCGTGCACACCAGACGGCTGGTAGCTAGTACTTCATCGTGCCGCGGTCGACGTTGATCTGGCTGCCCGAGATCGTCATCGACCCGTCGCCGGCCAACCACGCCACCACGTCGGAAACCTCTTCAGCGCTCATGAAGTCCTGCAGACTCGATGCGCCTTCCTGACTCACAGCGCGGTACGGGAAGGGCTTGAAGCTGTGGATGAAGCTCGGGAACTTTCCGAAGAGCTCCATCATCGCTTCCTTCTCCACCATCGGCGTGTCGATGGAGTACGGATGGATCGAGTTGACCCGAATCCCGTACTCGCCCAACTCCAATGCCAGTGAGTTGGTCAAGGACGTCAGACCGTGCTTGGACGCCGCGTAGTGGCCGTTGCCCGGGGTGGCCTTCAGTCCCGCCGACGAGCTCACGATGATGATCGAGCCGCCGTTGCCCGCCTCGATCATTGCCGGAACGGCGGCACGGATCGTCTTCCACGTGCCGCTCAGGTTCACGTCGATGACGGCGTTCCACTGCTCCTCGGACATCTCGAAGAGACGCCCCCAGCTCAGCACGCCCGCGTTGGCCACCAGGATGTCCAGCCGACCGAACTGCTCGATCCCGTCGGCGACCACCTGCTGCAGTGCAGCCAGATCTCGGATGTCGACCTCACGGGACAGCACCTTGCGGCCGGTGGCCTCCACCGCCCGTACGGTCTCGGCGAGTTCCTCCGAGCTACCCAGCGGGTAGGTGATGGTGTCGGAGATCGGTCCGCAGACGTCGATGGCGATGATGTCGGCGCCCTCGCCGGCCAACCGGATCGCGTGCGCCCGACCCTGGCCGCGCGCGGCCCCCGTTACGAATGCCACTCGCCCTTCCAGGGGCCCGTCAGTCGCCGTCACCGCTGCTCCTTTCGTGAAGCTGCGGACCAGGCTAACAGCCGAACTGGAACGTGTTCTAGTAACCGGTCAGTCGAGGCCGTCGCGGATGATCGGACAGGTCATACAGTGCCCGCCGCCGCGGCCGCGGCCCAGCTCGGCGCCGACGATGGTGATCACCTCGATACCCGCCCTGCGCAGCAGGGTGTTGGTGTGGGTATTGCGGTCGTAGGCGAACACCACCCCGGGCTCGACGGCGACCAGGTTGTTGCCGCTGTCCCACTGCTGGCGTTCCGAGTCGTACTTCGTGCCACCGGTTTCCACGACCCGCAGGGCGCCGAGTCCGAGCGCGTCGGCGACCACTTCGACGAATGGCTTGTGCGCCTCCTCCACCTCGACGCCCGGGTCGGCGTCGCTGGGATGCAGGATGAATGTCTGTATCGAGTCGACGATGTCGGGATACAAGGTCACGACATCGCGGTCGGCGAACGTGAACACCGTGTCCAGGTGCATGGCCGCCCGTAGCTTCGGCATGCCGGCGACGATCACCTTGGTGGCCGCCTTCTCGGCGAACAGCTTGGCAGCCACCTGCGTGATCGCCTGACGTGAGGTGCGCTCGCTCATCCCGATGATGACGACACCGTTGCCGGGCACCAGGACGTCGCCACCCTCGATCGTCGACATCCCCCACGACTCCTCCGGATCGCCCCACCACACCGTGGAGCCGACGAAGTCGGGATGGAACTCGTAAATGGCCTTCATCAACAATGTTTCGTCATGTCGCGCGGGCCAGAACAACGGATTGAGCGTCAGGCCTTGGTAGATCCAACAGGTCGTGTCGCGCGTGTAGAGCGTGTTCGGCAGTGGCGGCATCAGGTACTCGGTCACGCCGGCCGCCTCACGGGCCAGGGAGCGGTACCCGGATTGGATCTCAGACGGCAGGTCGCGGGTCGACATGCCGCCGATCAGCAACTCCGTCAGTCGCTGCGGTTTCAACGAATCCAGGAAGCCACGCGTGTCGTCGACGAGTCCCAGGCCGACTTCGTTCGGCACGATCTTGCGGTCCAGCAGCCAGTCTTTGGCCTCGGGGATTTCCATCGTCTCGGCGAGGAGGTCGTGCAGTTCGACCACCTCGACATCGCGGTCGCGCATTTTGTCGATGAAGTCGAAGTGGTCGCGACGAGCGTTCTGCACCCACAGCACGTCGTCGAACAGCAGGTCGTCGCAGTTGGTCGGCGTGAGGCGCTCGTGGGCCAGACCAGGCGAGCACACCAGCACCTTGCGCAGCTTGCCGACCTCGGAGTGAACGCCGTAGTTCGCAGAAGGATTCGTCACTTCAGTTCCTCTCAAACGCCTGCCCGCTAGATTTCGATCGCTCCAGTTGCCAAGGACACCACAGCTGCGACGGCGCCGAGGAGAATCACCCCGAACAGCACCGCCTCGGCAGGCTGGAAGACGCGAAGACCTCGCTCGCGTCGCGCTTTGAAGTACAGCGCCGCCGCTGGTGCGTACAGGATGCAAGACAGCAGGAGCTTGTCGACGCCCGCCGCGTAGATCAGGAACAGGGTGTAGACCGTCGCCAGGCCGGCGACCACCATGTCCGGAACCAACGATTTGCCGTCCCCGTACGTCTCGCGGGTCGCCGTGAGTTTCAGTGCGTAGGCCGCCGCGAGGAGATAGGGAATCAGAGATAGCGCGGCAGTCAGATCCAGCATGAAATCGAGTGCGTCGGCGGCGAACAGCAGCGCCACCAGAAGCAGCGAGATCAACCCGGCGGCCATGAGCAGCGCGGTGACGGGTGCACCGTGACTGTTGGTGCGCGCCAGGAATTTCGGCATGTCCTCGGACTTGGCCGGAATGTAGAGGACTTCCGCGGCCATCAACGTCCACGCCAGATACGCACCCAGCACCGAGATGATCACGCCGACACGGATGAAGATCGATCCCCAGTGTCCGACAACCGATTCCAGCACCGCCGCCATGGAAGGCTGAGTGACGCCGGCGAGCTCTTCCTGGGGCATCACGCCGTACGAGACCAGCGTGACCAAGGCGAAAACGCTCAGCACACCGAGGAACCCGACGACCGTGGCGCGACCCACGTCCTCACGTTTGCGCGCCATCCGCGAATAGACGCTTGCGCCCTCGATACCCAGGAACACGAACACGGTGATCAGCATGGTGCCGGTGGCTTGGTCCCAGATCGCCGAGAACGAATATCCCTCCTCGCCGCCCCAGAAGTTGTCGGCGAACACATCGGCCTGGAACGCGATACCCACGATCACGATGAACATCAGAATCGGCACCACTTTGGCGATGGTCACGATGTAGTTGATGACGGCCGCGTCCTTGACTCCGCGCATCACCAGGGCCGCGAACAACCACACACAGATCGCGGACACCACCACCGCGAGCACCGTGTCCCCCGCGCCGAACGCGGGTACCAGCGCGCTCAACGTCGCCGTGATCAGCACCCAGTACGACGTGTTGCCCGCGCAGGCCGATGCCCAGTAGCCAATTGCCGAGTTGAACCCGACGTAGTCGCCGAAACCTGCCTTGGCATAGGCGAAGATGCCTGCGTCGAGGTCCGGCTTGCGCATCGCGAGGCGTTGAAAAACGAACGCCAGCATCAGCATTCCGAAGCCGGCGATCGTCCACGCGATGAGGGCCCCGAGCACTCCGGTCTCAGTGCCGAACCGACGTGGCAGCAGGAAGACCCCGGCCCCGATCATCGAGCCGACCACCATCGCGGTCAGCGTCGGGAGGCTGACCTTCGGATCTCTCTGCGTTGTGGCCGTCTCGATATCGGTCATCGCGATCCGCTCCTGACGGTTGACTACAAGTCGGCCAAGATCTGCTGACGCTTGGCCGTGTATTCGTCGTCTGAGATCGCACCGGTCGCGCGCAGGGTTTCCAACTCCTGCAGCCGCTGCGCGGTCGAGGGTTCGGGTGGCGCGGAGGCGAACTGGGCCGCTGCAGGGGGCGCGGCCGCCTGCGCAGGAGCTGCGGGGGCTTGTGTCGCCGCAGCCCGCCGTACCACCGCCTGCACCTGTTGGCGGGCAGCCGGATTCGTGCGTAGATCGATCATGTTGTTCAGGCCGATGTTGTTGGCCTTGAGAATCTGCAGGATCTCCATCAGCGGCCCGACCTGTCCGGACAGATCGTAAGTTCTGTTGTCCTCGGCGATGGTGAAAGTGGCAGGCATCATGCCGCTGACCAAACTGCTTCTCTCCCAGTCGATTTGGTACTCGTTCGTGATGGGGTCCACGAGTGCGACGAGTTTGCGGCTGGTGATCATCGGCAGTCGCGAAATCGACGCGATCACCCGATCCTGGCTGGCGAACGGCGCGATACCGGGTCCAGAGATCTGCAGGTCGATCTTCACCAGGGGCTGCTCGTTGATCCGCGTCCCGGTCTCGTGAATCCCGACGACCTGCGCCAGCGCCAGCACACCGGCCTGTTCCAGCGCCTGCGTCTTGGCGGCCTTGTTAGCGCCCATGCTGGTGATACCCAGGGCGATCAGGACGTCGAGCACGGTGATCGCCAGGCCCGCCCAGAACATCCACTTCATGATCGGCTGTGCCCCGGAAGCGAAATATATCGCCAGGAAGATCGGGCCGACGATGCCGCACAGCAACACGAAGGCCTGAATCTTGACGTACCGCCAGAAAGTGGACATAAGGCCAAGCTCCTATGGAAAGTGGTCGTCGCGTCGCGTGTCAGATTAGCCCGAATTCTGCGGATGCGAGTCGTATCGTCGGGCGGTGGTCTCGGGGTCGGAGTCGGCGGAACCGGTGAAAGGCCGGTGGGTCCTGGCGGCCGTCTCGATGGCACTGTTCTGCGTGCAAATCGACTACTTCGCGGCCAATCTCGCGCTGCCGCGGATGGCGTCCGACCTCAACAGCACACCGTCGGACCTGCAATGGGTGATCAGCGTCTACATGCTCACGTTGGGCGCCTTCATGGTTCCGGCGGGACGGATCGGCGATATCTTCGGGCGCCGCAAGGCCTTGATGGCCGGCATCGCCTTGTTCGGTCTGGCGTCGGCCCTGTGCGCGGTCGCCCCGTCCGTGCCGCTGATCGTGGCCTTCCGCGCGCTACAGGGACTCGGTGCCGCACTGATCTTCCCGGTTTCGGTGAGCGTGCTCACCAACGCCTTTCCCGCGGTCAAGGCCAGCCATGCCATCGGGTTGGCTTACGGCATAGCGGGTTTGGGCAATGCCGCGGGCCCGCTGATCGGCGGCCTGCTGACCGACACCGTTGGCTGGCGGTGGATCTTCTGGCTCAACGTTCCGCTGACGGTGGTCTCACTCGCGCTCGGCGCGTGGAGCATCGGTGAGTCCTCTGATGAAACCGCCCCGCGTCGTCTCGACATCACCGGGCTGGCGCTGATCACCGTCGGAATCGGCTTGTTCACGTTGACATTTGACCGAGCACCACACTGGGGGTGGGTCTCGGTGCCCACCGTCGTCGCATTCGCGGGATCGCTGGCCGCGCTCTCACTTTTCGTCGTCGTCGAGAACCGGGCGCCATGGCCGTTGGTCAATCTGTCGCTGGTGCGCGACGCCCGCTTCGCGGTGCTCGTGATCGTCGGCGCCACCGCGAACATCGCCTACGCGGTGGCGATCTTCCTGTCGACGCTGAACCTGCAGCAGGTACGGGCCCTGGACCCCCTGATGGCGGGTCTCGTCTTCCTCGGCCCTTCGGCCGGCGCCGCGCTGGGCGGCGTGCTGTCGGGACGCCTCACCGCCGACCGGTCGCCATTGCTCGTGATGGGGCTGACAAGTGGAGCGGCCGCAATCTCGCTGGCTGCCCTGGCGGCGTCGGGCGAATGGATTGTCTATCTGCCCGCGTTGTCGGCGTGCGGGTTCACATTGGGGTTGTTGTACGCGTTCACCACCGTCGCCACCCAGGCCGTCGTACGTCCCGAACGGGCCGGCGAGGCGGCGGGCGTCACGCTGACGGCGTTGGTGACACTCGCCGGAGTCGGTGTCGCCGTGTCGGGAACGGTGCTGGAGATGCTCGAGCGCGGCGGTCAGTCGACGGCGAGCGCGATCGACACCATCCTCGGGGTGCTGGCGGCGCAGCTGTTGATCGCCAGTGCGCTGGTCCTGTGGATCGCCCGCACGCCTATGGCGTCGGTGCGCTCGCGCTGAGCGGGACGATCGGCTGGGCCTCGGGCGTCTGCGGCGCGGGGGCCTGAGCGTCGGGACCGCCGAGCAGGAAGTACAGCGGCGCCGTCCAGTCCAGGCCCGCCGTCGTGGCGTAACTGGTGTGAATCGCCACACCGCGTGCGTATGACACCGAGGTCTCTTCGTCGTCGGGGTTGTAATCGCAGACGGCATCGCCGAGATCACAAACACTGATCGTGCGCGCGCCGATGGCCGGCGACATCGGGCCGGGTGCATGCGCCAGGATCGGCCAATCCTGTGCGGCCCCCTTACCGCGCTCGGGAATGCCGCTGGCCGTCCCCAGGTTCAGGGTCGGATCCTCGGGCAGGCGGTCACCGTCGGCGACCAGCAGCACCGCGGCGAGATTCGGGCTGGCTTCGAGCGCCTGCAGATTGCGGTGCACGACCATCGCACCCTGCGAATAACCGGCGAGCACCACCTTGGTTGCCGGACAGCGCTGGACAAACCCCTCGTATTGCTTTCCCAGCGCCGCTGCTCCGGCATCCACACTTCCGATGAAACCCAGCCACTCACCGGCACCGCCGTCTTCACCCGGTGCCTCGACGGCGGGGTACTCGACTGCTTCGGCGGTCATGGTGCGACCGTCCTGCTGCACCTGGGCCGACAACTCCTGCAGGGACTGGTAGACCACGCGGCCCATCCCGTCGTTCTGCGCCACCTCGGCGGGCGTGCGCTCGCCTGAGCCTGCGGCGCCGATCCAGTGCACATCGGGGCAGACGGTCTGCGCTGAGGCGGTACCTAGGGAGAGCCCTGACAGACCGACGAGTGCGGCACCGGCGAAGGCGGCACACGCGAGTGTGGCGACGCGACGGAACATGAAATCCATACCCTTCTTGAGCCCCGACCAGGGCATACGCGAAGTACATCGCCTCGTCCGCCGCGGGTGTTACAGGGTTTCCATCCGAGAGGTACAACCGCATCGCCCGAGGTAATGTCCGCGACGTGGCCACGATGAAGATCGCCCGCATCCCCGCGGCGAATGCGAAGTTCGAAATCACCGACGTCGAGATCCCAGAACCAGGTCCGCGGCAAGTCCGCGTGAAGGTCCACGCCTGCGGCGTCTGCCACTCCGACGTGCTGACCGTGATCGGCATGATGGGCAATTCGTTCCCGCGCGCGCCGGGGCACGAGGTCGCAGGCGTCGTCGATGCGGTCGGGGACGACGTCACGTCCTGGGCGGTCGGAGACCGCGTCGGCGTCGGCTGGTTCGGCGGGTGCGATTTCACCTGCGAGGCCTGTCGGCGCGGCGACTTCATCTCATGCGATAACGCGGAGATCCCCGGCATCTCCTACGACGGCGGTTACGCCGAGTACATGGTGGCGCCCGCCGAAGCCCTGGCTCGCGTCCCCGACGACCTCGCCGACGTGGATGCCGCGCCGCTGCTGTGCGCGGGCATCACCACGTTCAACGCGCTGCGCGAATCGGTGGCGCGACCGGGCGACCTAGTCGCGGTGCTCGGCGTCGGCGGTCTCGGGCACCTCGGTATCCAGTTCGCGGCGAAGATGGGCTTCGAGGTGGCTGCCATTGCGCGCGGTACCGACAAGGAGCCGCTGGCCAAAGAGCTTGGCGCACATCATTACATCGACTCCAAAGCCGTCGATGTCGCCGAGGAACTGAACAAACTCGGTGGCGCGCAGGTCATCCTCGCCACGGTCACCGTGGCCGACGCGATGGCGGCGACGATCGGCGGCCTCAAGGCCCGCGGTCAGCTGGTCGTCGTCGGCGCACCGTCCGAACCGATGGAGACGCCCTTGGCGCCGTTGATCTTCAAATCCGCGGCAGTGCAGGGCCATGCCTCCGGGACATCGCAGGATTCAGAAGACACGCTGCGCTTTTCGGCGATCACCGGCGTGCGACCGATGATCGAGACCATGCCGCTGTCCGATGCTCAGGCTGCCTTCGACAAGATGATGAGCGGCGATGCCCGGTTCCGCATGGTGCTCACCATGACCTGACGCGGCCGAACAGACGCGAAAACCCCCCAAATCCTTGGGATTTAGGGGGTTTTGCGTCTTCTCGCGAAGGACTACTTGTGGATCTTGGTGACCCGGCCGGCGCCGACGGTGCGGCCACCCTCACGGATCGCGAATCGCAGGCCCTCGTCCATGGCGACGGGCTGGATCAGCTTGACGGAGATGTCGGTGTTGTCACCGGGCATCACCATCTCGGTGCCCTCGGGGAGGGTCACCACGCCGGTCACGTCCGTGGTCCGGAAGTAGAACTGCGGCCGGTAGTTGTTGAAGAACGGCGTGTGACGGCCGCCCTCGTCCTTCGACAGGATGTAGACGCTGCCGTCGAACTCGGTGTGCGGGGTGGTCGTGCCGGGCTTGACCACAACCTGGCCACGCTCGACGTCCTCGCGCTTGATGCCACGGACCAGCAGACCGACGTTGTCGCCCGCCATACCCTGATCCAGCAGCTTGCGGAACATCTCGACACCGGTGACGGTGGTCTTGGTGACGTTCGGGCGGATGCCGACGATCTCGACTTCCTCGTTCACGTTGATCACGCCACGCTCGACGCGACCGGTGACGACGGTGCCACGACCGGTGATCGTGAAGACGTCCTCAACGGGCATCAGGAACGGCTTGTCGGTCTCGCGGACCGGGTCCGGGATCGACTCGTCAACGGCGTCCATCAGGTCCTCAACGGACTTGACCCACTCGGGGTCGCCCTCGAGTGCCTTGAGCGCCGACACCTTGATGACCGGGGCATCCTCGTCGAACTCCTGGGCGGCCAGCAGTTCGCGGACCTCCATCTCGACGAGCTCGATGAGCTCCTCGTCGTCGACCATGTCGGCCTTGTTCAGCGCGACCAGGATGTAGGGCACGCCGACCTGACGGGCGAGCAGCACGTGCTCACGCGTCTGCGGCATCGGGCCGTCGGTCGCTGCGACCACCAGAATCGCGCCGTCCATCTGGGCGGCACCGGTGATCATGTTCTTGATGTAGTCCGCGTGGCCGGGTGCGTCGACGTGCGCGTAGTGACGCTTCTCGGTCTGGTACTCCACGTGGGAGATGTTGATCGTGATGCCGCGCTGACGCTCTTCAGGCGCATTGTCGATCTGGTCGAATGCGCGCGACTCGTTCAACTCGGGATACTTGTCGTGCAGAACCTTGGTGATTGCTGCGGTAAGCGTGGTTTTGCCGTGGTCAACGTGACCGATGGTCCCGATGTTGACGTGCGGCTTCGTCCGCTCGAACTTCGCCTTCGCCACTTCTGTGTCCTCCTGGACTTGTTGGTGCTTGTTTAAAGCAGTGTTGATCTTTGCAGTTGTGTGGTCCCGCGAAACCAACGGGTCGAGTTACTGACCCGTCGCCTTCGCGATGATCTCCTTCGACACGTTCGCCGGAACTTCAGCGTACGAGTCGAAAACCATGGAGTAGTTCGCCCGGCCCTGAGTCTTCGACCGGAGGTCTCCGACGTAACCGAACATCTCCGACAGCGGCACGTGCGCCTTGACGACGCGTGCACCTGCCCGCTCCTCCATGGCCTGAATCTGGCCACGGCGGGAGTTCAGGTCGCCGATCACTTCACCCATGTAGTCCTCGGGTGTGGTGACCTCGACGGCCATGATCGGCTCCAGGATCACCGGTTGTGCTTGGCCTGCAGCCTTTTTCAGCACCTGTGATCCTGCGACCTTGAACGCCATCTCCGAGGAGTCGACCTCGTGGTAGGCGCCGTCGAGCAGGGTGACCTTCACGTTCACCAGCGGGTAGCCGGCCAGCACGCCGTACTGCATGGCGTCCTGCGCTCCGGCATCCACCGACGGAATGTACTCGCGGGGGATGCGGCCACCGGTGACCTTGTTCTCGAACTCGTAGGTCGCCCCGTCCTCGCCGCTGAACGGCTCCAGGTCGATGAGCACCTTCGCGAACTGGCCCGAGCCACCCGTCTGCTTCTTGTGGGTGAACTCGACCTTCTCGACCTTGCGGCGGATGGTCTCCTTGTACGCCACCTGCGGCTTGCCGACGTTGGCCTCGACCTTGAACTCGCGCTTCATCCGGTCCACCAGGATGTCCAGGTGCAGCTCGCCCATACCGCCAATGACGGTCTGGCCGGTCTCCTGGTCCAGGTGCACCTTGAAGGTCGGATCCTCTTCGGCCAGCTTCTGGATCGCCGTGCCGAGCTTCTCCTGGTCGCTCTTGGTCTTGGGCTCGATGGCCACCTCGATCACCGGATCGGGGAACGTCATCGACTCCAGCACGACCTGCTGGTTGGGATCCGACAGCGTGTCACCGGTGGTGGTGTCCTTGAGCCCGATGACGGCGTAGATGTGCCCCGCGGAGGCCCGTTCGACCGGGTTCTCCTTGTTGGAGTGCATCTGGAACAGCTTGCCCAGCCGCTCCTTCTTGCCCTTGGTGGCGTTGATGACCTGGCTGCCGGACTCGACAGTGCCCGAGTACACGCGGACGTAGGTCAGCTTGCCGAAGAACGGGTGCGTGGCGACCTTGAACGCCAGCGCCGAGAACGGCTCGTCGGTCGACGGCTTGCGGCTGATCAGCTCGTCTTCCTTGCCGGGCACGTGGCCTTCGGCAGGCGGCACGTCCAACGGCGACGGCAGGTAGTCGATCACCGCGTCGAGCATGGGCTGCACACCCTTGTTCTTGAACGCGCTGCCGCACAGCACCAGATAGGCATCGGAGTTGATGGTGAGCTTGCGCAGCGCACCCTTGATCTCCTCGATCGACAGCTCCTCGCCGCCGAAGTACTTCTCGAGCAGGGCCTCGTCGGTCTCGGCGACCGCTTCGAGCAGCTTGGTGCGATACTCGTCGGCCTTCTCAGCCAAATCAGCTGGGATGTCGACGGTTTCGTAGGTCTCACCGAGCTTGGTCTCGCCGCGCCACACCTTGGCCTTCATCTCGACCAGGTCGACGATGCCCTCGAAGTCACCTTCGGAACCGACCGGCAGCTGGATCGGGATGACGTTGGCGCCCAGGCGCTCTTCCATCGTGCGCACCGAGAAGTAGAAGTCCGCGCCGACCTTGTCCATCTTGTTGACGAAACAGATGCGGGGAACGTCGTACTTGTCGGCCTGGCGCCAAACCTGCTCGGACTGCGGCTCGACACCTTCCTTGCCGTCGAACACGGCAACGGCACCATCGAGAACGCGCAGGCTGCGCTCCACCTCGACGGTGAAGTCGACGTGCCCGGGGGTGTCGATGATGTTGATCTGGTTGTCGTTCCAGAAGCAGGTGGTGGCGGCGGAGGTGATGGTGATACCCCGCTCTTGCTCCTGCTCCATCCAGTCCATGGTGGCGGCGCCGTCGTGCACCTCACCGATCTTGTAGCTGATACCGGTGTAGTAGAGGATGCGCTCGGTCGTCGTCGTCTTACCGGCATCGATGTGGGCCATGATGCCGATGTTGCGGACCTTGGTCAGGTCGGTCAGCACGTCCTTCTGTGCCACAGAAGTCTTCTCTCTCGCTTGTTAGTTGCTGTTTTCACGCCTGCCGCAGCGCTGCCGCGGGCGTCCCGGGATTTGTACTCGGGGTCACCAGCGGTAGTGCGCGAAGGCGCGGTTGGCCTCAGCCATCTTGTGGGTGTCCTCACGTCGCTTGACGGCGGCACCCAGACCATTGCTGGCATCGAGGATCTCGTTCGCCAGGCGCTCGATCATGGTCTTTTCGCGGCGGGCCTTGGAGAAGCTGACCAGCCAGCGCAGAGCCAGCGTGACCGAACGATCCGGTCGGACCTCGACGGGAACCTGGTAGGTGGCGCCACCGACGCGTCGGCTGCGGACCTCGAGGGCCGGCTTGACGTTGTCGAGAGCGCGCTTCAGGGTGACCACCGGATCGGTGCCCGTCTTGTCGCGGGCCTGCTCGAGCGCACCATAAACAATGCGTTCGGCCAGCGATTTCTTCCCGTCCAGCAGAACCTTGTTGACCAACTGGGTGACCAGCTGCGACCCGTAGACCGGATCGTTGACCAACGGACGCTTGGGTGCAGGCCCCTTGCGCGGCATTAGCTCTTCTCCTTCTTGGCGCCGTAGCGGCTGCGCGCTTGCTTGCGGTTCTTCACGCCCTGGGTGTCGAGCGAGCCGCGGATGATCTTGTAGCGCACACCCGGCAGGTCCTTCACACGACCGCCACGCACGAGCACCATCGAGTGCTCCTGCAGGTTGTGGCCTTCACCGGGGATGTAGGCGGTGACCTCAACCGCGCTCGTCAGCTTGACGCGCGCCACCTTCCGAAGCGCCGAGTTCGGCTTCTTCGGGGTGGTGGTGTACACGCGGGTGCACACGCCGCGGCGCTGCGGGCTGCCCTTAAGGGCCGCGGTCTTGACCTTGGCGATCTTGTCGCGGCGACCCTTGCGGACCAGCTGCTGAATGGTTGGCATCTACCGGCTTTCTGTGTTGCTTGTGTATCTCTGGGTCGAGCTCTAAGTCTTGCAAAGTCCCTGTACTGCAGTTATGTCCCGTTCACGTACCCCGCGATCGGGTGTGTCGCATGCGCCCGCCGCGAGGATTTCCTCTAGGCTTCGTGGACACGCGAATTGGCCCGGCGTGCAGGCATGCTTGCTGACTTTTCCCGAAGGCCCGGTCCGCAATGCGCCTTATCTGCCAGGCACGATCGTCCACAATACCAGGGCGGCGCGTACCGTCCAAACCTGCTCCGAGCCGCCTAACCGCAGGTCAGCGCTAGCGGTCACGCATATGCGGTCAGCGCCGCTCCATTCCGGACGCCAGGCGCACGACCATGTCGCTGTACACCGCGTCCGCGTCGATGCCGTTCATCGCGCCCGTCATCTCCAGGAGCACGAAACCGTGCATTGCCGACCAGAATTCCAGCGCGGCGTAGAACGCGTTCTCACCGTCGAGTCCGTAGGAGCCCAGAACCGAGATCACCGGCGCGGCGGCGGCGCGGGTCGCCTCGGTGAACTCCGGGTCGTCACCGCCGAGCGGCATCCGCGTGAACGCCGAATACCGCCCCGGATGATGGTGGGCATAGCTGCGGTAAGCCGACGCCATCGCCGTCACCGCGTCGTCTCGGGTGCGCCCCTGGCCGACGGTGTTGAGCATCCCGATGATGTCCCCCACCACCCGCATTCGCACTGTTCGGCGCAGGTCTTCGAGGCTGTGCACGTGGTTGTAGAGCGACGGCCCCTTGGTGCCGAGCTGGGTCGCCAACGCGTTGATCGTGAGTGCGTCCCAGCCCTCGCGGTCCAGGAACGTCAGGGCGGCGTTGACGATGGAGTCGCGACTCAACCTCGCCGGGCGCCGGCCGGAGGTACTCGTCGGCTGGGCTGCCATGTGCGTCGCCTCCTCCGGTGTGAATTTTCGCGCTTCGGACCGGGCAAAACTAACACCTCTAGTTTGTCCTGGTCAGTTCCCTGTCCGTGGGAGCCCGTTGACGTCAGTTGACCCGATCCTGACTCAGCTGAGCGAGCTGTTCGGTGACGGCACACAGATCGGGCAGCATCGCTGGGTTCAACGTCTGGATCGACCAAGTGATGACATCGCCACCTTTGGCCACGTAGATGCTGCAGGCGTTGCCGTCGTAGGCCTTGAAGCCCTTGTTGCCGTCCAGCGACAGTTCGGTCAGCGTGCGTCCGGCCGTTTGTTCCAGCGACCGCTCGGTGTCCATATCGCTGCCGCGGTACCACCACGTCGAGATCCCCATGCCCGCGCCGACGGTGCCGAAGACCGAATTCTCCTGCCAGAAGCAGCCGGCGTCACTGACGACGGACTTGGTGAACTTGCCCTGCCCGACGGCGGCTGTGATGTCGGCGTCGGTGACGCCGTTGCAGTCGCCGCTGCGAAAGCCCGCGCCGGGGGCGCCCGCGGCCGGGGCCGACGGCGCCGCACTCCGCTCCGACGAGTCCGACGGGCCGCAGCCGGACAATGCCATCGCCACCGCGATCGCCGCCACCGCCCACCGAACCGCTTGCCTCGCAGTCATCACATATCCGATCGCAGGGTCGCCGAGAGCAACTTCTCGGCATCCGGGCACGGATCGGACCCACGGGTGTCGCCGCGGAACTGCACCCACCAGCTCAACACCCCGGTGCCTGCCGCGGCCGTGGCCGAGCACGCCGCACCGGTGGTGTTGCGCGTTGCCAGGAAGGCCTCGTGCCGTTCGATGTCTGCATCGGTGATCGTCGCGCCCCGTTCCGTGGCCAGCTCCCGCTCACGCTCGAGGCTGCCGGATTCGAACCAGGAAAACGTCACGTCGATCGTCATGTCGCCGCGCGCCAGCACGTACTGACACACCGCACCGCTGTAGGGACGAACCACATGATCCGCGGCCAGCGCTTCTTGAACGGTGCCGTCGAGCAACAGTCCGCAGCGGTCGTCGGCATAGCCATAGCTACGGGTGGGATCGGGTACGGCGGGATACGCCCGTAGCGCGGTACCGCCGACGGTCGAAGAACATCCCACAACGATCGCCGCCACTGTGACCGCCGTGACAGCAACCTGATTGACACGCCAACGCATCGCACATGACACGCTACCCAGCGACGTCGCGGTTGGCGACTTGGACGAACCTTGCCTGGACCTGGACTCCAGCCCGTAGTCTCTCCACATGATCTGGAGTCTTGTGGTCCGGGCCGTGCCGGCATGTCTCATTGCCCTGCCCGTAGCGATGACTGTCGGAGTTCCCGGCGCGAACGCTCAACCGCCCGGCGTCTGCAATCCATACCTGCGTCAGTGCGCAGGCAACGTCGTCGTAGGTGACGACGTCCAGGGCGACACCCACATCATTGGTAGCGGCAACAAACAGACGATCGACTGCAACAACCGCACCCTGCTGGTGAACGGCGGCGGCAACGAGATCACCGCGCTGGGCACCTGCTGGGCGGTGACCGTGCAGGGCAACGGGAACCTCATCGTCGCTGACAACATCATCAACGACGTGACGGTCTACGGCTGGGATCAGACCGTTCTGTACAAGAACGGCGCACCGAAAATCTGGGATCGCGGCCGCGAATTGGGCATGACGAACAACGTGAACAGGTTGGTCGGATGAGGCGCGCATCGGCCCTGGCCGTCGCCGTTGTTGCGACCGCCGTGGTGCTCGCGGGCTGCGGCTCGGAGAGCTCGGACACCACGACACCGTCGGCGACCGCCGGCAGTTCCGGTGCACAGGTCGAGGTCGGCAACACCATCAACTACGGGTCGTTCGGCACCACCGCCGACATCGACTGCGCAGATGGCAAGTCGCTCAACATCGGTGGTTCGAACAACACATTGACCGTCAAGGGCACTTGCGCCAACGTGAACATCGGCGGCGCCGACAACAAGGTCACCTTCGACCGCATCGACAAAGAGATCAGCGTCGTCGGCCTGAACAACACCGTGACCTACAAGGACGGTGAGCCGAAGATCAACGACACCGGGTCGAACAACAAGATCGGCAAGGGGTAGCGCTCTCCCGCTAGGCGCTCGCGCCGTGCCTGCCCGCTCCCGCCGCGAATCGTGCGGCGCCCTCCAGTGATTCGGCGGCCACCTTCGACATGCTGCCGAACTCGAAGTCCATCGCGTCGGCTTCCGCCTCGCCCCACTGATGGAGCATCGACAGGCGATCCGCGCGCATGCACTGCTGAGGTAGTGCGGCGAGTTCGGCCGCGAGCTCCTCGGCCCGTTGGCGCGCTTCGCCTTTCGGCACGACGCGGTTCGCCAGGCCAATGGCGAAGGCCTCGTCGGCGGCGACCGCGCGTCCGGTGAGTATGAGATCCATGGCCCGGCTGTGACCGACAATCCGCGGCAGTCGCACGGTGCCGCCGTCGATCAGTGGCACACCCCAGCGGCGGCAGAAGACACCCATGATGGCGTCCTGTTCGACCACTCGCATGTCGCACCACAGCGCCAGTTCCAGACCACCCGCGACGGCGTGGCCACTGACCGCGGCAATCACGGGCTTCGAAAGCACCATCCGGCTCGGCCCCATCGGCCCGGGGCCGCTGCGGTGCACGGGGTTGGCGTCCGGGGTTCCGAACGCCTTGAGATCGGCTCCGGCACAGAAGGTTCCGTTGTCACCCCAGAGCACGGCGACGGCGGCCGAGTCGTCCTTGTCGAATTCGTCGAATGCAGCATACAGTCCGGCGGCCGCAGGCCCGTTGACCGCGTTGCGCGCCTCCGGCCGATTCATGATCACCGTCGTCACCGGACCGTTCTTCTCGACCCGCACGCCACCTGTCATGTCGCCTCCATCAATTCGTTGTCGCGCCGCGAAATCAGCTCCGCGGCGAATTCGTGGTACGCGTCACGCAAGGCCGCGCCCGGCCACCCATCGGGCAGCAGCTCGGGCGGCAGCACCGGATCGGTGAGCAAGTGCCGGACCATGGCCGCCGCGGCGACGAAACGGCCGGGAACATCAGCGGCCGCGCCCATTTCGTCAAGCAACTCGTGGCCAACCCGTGCCCACCCGGGCAGATCCCACAGCCGGGTGGCGAGTTCGACGGGGTGGTCGTCGCGGCAGCGTAGCTCCCTCCCCTTTTGTCGGACCTCGCCCGGAAGGACGGTGTCGAGGTTGTCGGGTCGCAACCACACTCCCTCGCGAAGCTCTCCGAACCTGTTGTGCTGCAGGGTGGTTCGCAGCGCAGCCCGAGTCCGGGCATCGGTGCCGACACTGGTGATCACCAGGGTCGTCCAGGTGCCGTCCCACGTTCGCAGCGCTGGGTTGATCGCGTCGTCTTGGCGACGCTGCCTGACCAGCAGCCGGTCGGACAGCCGGTAACCGTCTTCGGATCGCACCAGGTCACCGGCGCTCACCATCCTGGTCAGCGCCACCCGCACGGTGGGTTCTTTGATGTCGAAATCGGCGGTGAGCCTGATGAGTTCACTCGCGGTGGCCCACGCCGGATGCGCCCCGAGAAGCACGCTCAGCACGACCGAGCGGGCCGTCATCCGCGAGGGCAGTGGCATCGTCAGACCCCGGACGCCTTCCGACCATGATCGCCGAACGGCTCGTCGCGCTGGCGCACCGCCTCCCGGAAACCGTGTTCGCGGGACTGAGCGACGAACGCATGTCCCTCCGGGGTGTGCCGCGCGATGCCGTCGAAGATCGTCGAAACCATCGCGCTGTTGGCGGTGCCCTGGTTGAGCAACGCGGAGTTCATCGCGAGCTTCACCATGATCAGCTGGTTGATCGGGACTGCGGCGATACGTTCGACCAGCCGTTCCGTGCGTTCGTCGAGATCCTCCGGTGCGGGTGCCTCGACCGCGAGTCCCCATTCGGCGGCTTGGGCTCCGGTGATGGAATCACCGGTCAGCAGAAGGCGTTTGGCGCGCTGATCGCCGAGGCGGTGGGCCCACATGCCGGCGGCGGGGACACCCCAGACCCGGGTGGGCGGATAACCGATCTTGGCATCCGCGGCTGCGATCACCTGATCGGCGTGCAGCGCGATGTCGGTGCCGCCCGCGACGCAGTAACCGTGGATCTTGGCGACCGTCGGCTTGTCCGCGTGCAGCAGGCTGGAGAAGCCGCGAACGAAGCGGCTCATCATCTGGTAGTCGATCATCGGATCCCACGGCTGATCGGGCAGATGATTGACGGCCTGCGTCTTACCCGACAGCACGGTGTCTTTGTAGGGACTGCCGCCGCCCGCCGACGAGGAGCCCTCGGCGTATGCGGACAGGTCGAAACCTGCGCAAAACCCTTCGCCGCGACCGGAAACCAGGATCACGTGCACGTTGGGGTCGAGATCCGCGCGCTCGACGAGGGCGGACAGCTCCAGCGGTGTGTCCGCAACGATCGCGTTGCCCTTCTCGGGCCGGTTGAACGTGATGCGGGCAACCCGATCGGTGACCTCATAGGTCATCGTCTTCAGGTTGTCGAAATCCACCGGCCGAATCGCGTGTGTCATCCCTTCACCAAAGCACGCTCGAGGATCGGCGCGAGATCCAGTCCGGTGGGCATGGTCCCGAAGGCGCCGCCCCACTGCCCGCCGAGCCGCGTCGCCAGGAATGCTTCGGCGACGGCGGGATGGCCGTGGCGCACCAGCAGCGCTCCCTGCAGCGCCAGGCTGATGTCCTCGGCGACCTTGCGGGCGCGGTACTGGATTGTCTCGAGATCCCCCAGCTCGGGCCGTAGCCGGTCGACGTGGGCATCCAGGCGTCGATCCTGGCCCGCCGTGCGGGACAGCTCGTCGAACAGCACGTCGACGCACTCCGGTCGGGTTGCCATGGCGCGCAACGTGTCCAGCGCGCTGACGTTGCCCGACCCCTCCCAGATTCCCATCAGCGGGGCCTCGCGGTACAGCCTGGGCATCCCGGACTCCTCGACGTAGCCGTTGCCGCCAAGGCATTCCATCGCTTCGGCGGCGTGCGGGGTGGCCCGCTTGCACACCCAGTACTTGCCCGCCGCCAGGCCGATGCGGCGCAGCAGCGTCTCCCGCTCGTCACCGCGCACCGCGGCATCGGTGGCACCGGCCATGCGCATCGCAAGGATGGTCGCCGCCTCGGCCTCGACCGCAAGGTCGGCCAGCACGTTGCGCATCAGCGGCTGGTCGATCAGGTACTCGCCGAACGCCTTTCGGTGCTGAGCATGGTGTATTGCGCGGGCCAGGCCACTGCGCATACTCGTCGCGCTGCCCAGTGTGCAGTCCAGCCGGGTGAGGTTCACCATCTCGATGATGGTGGGCACGCCGCGGCCTTCCTCGCCGACAAGCCATGCGGTGGCGCCGTCGTATTCGACTTCACTCGAGGCGTTTGCGTGGTTGCCGAGCTTGTCCTTGAGGCGCTGCAGCAACATCCGGTTGCGGCTGCCGTCGGGCAGAATGCGCGGCAGGAAGAAGCAGGACAGACCCTTCGGCGCTTGCGCGAGAACGAGGAAGACGTCGCACATCGGCGCCGAGGTGAACCACTTGTGGCCCGTCAGGCTGTAGCTTCCGTCGGCGTTCCGGGTTGCCTGCGTCGTGCCCGCGCGCACATCGGAACCGCCCTGCTTCTCGGTCATCGACATGCCTGCGGTGATACCGGCTTTCGTCGTCGGCACCTTCAGCTCGGGGTCGTAATGGCGGCTGGTCAGCAGCGGCTCGTAGAGCTTGGCGAGTTCGGCGTTGTTGCGCAGCGCGGGCACGACGGCGTACGTCATCGAGATCGGGCAGATGTGGCCGGGTTCGGGCGTCCACACCGACGTCTTGGCGGCGCGCACGACGTGGGCACCGGCGCGCTCGTCGGCCCAGGGCGCGGCATGCAGACCGTGGCCGATCGCCGTCGTCATCAGCTCGTGGTAGGCGGGGTCGTACTCGACCTCGTCGATCCGGTGGCCGAACCGGTCGTGCGTGCGCAGGATCGGCTGGTTGCGGTCCGCGAGCTCACCGGCGCGCTGCGCCTGCTTCGAACCCGAGAGCGCACCGAGATCGGTCACCTCGTCGAGGCCCCACTCGCCCCCCTCGCGGATCAGCGCCTCGGTGAGCACCGGGGAGGTGGCCGGGTTGTAGTCCTCCAGCGGCGGAACCTGATTGGTGACGACGTGCGTGTCTGACATGCCGCCGATATTACACTTTTCCGACAGTCGAACAAGAGTCGTAATATCTACTGTTCAGCGATTGAGGCGCGATGCGACAACCTTGAGCGCCTGCTCGGCGGACGAGAAGAACGACCCGAGGTGCCCCTGACCGGCGATCACGTCGACGCTCGCATGAAGAGCCTCTGCGTCAGCACGCACGTGCGGCACGATCCAGTCCTCGGATCCCACGTAATACGTGGCAGGGCAGCCAACCGTCACGGGGTTGATGTACCGCGTGGGACGCAGAGAGCCCTCGATCGCGGCCGCCACCGCGTACGGGTCGTTGCCTGCCTCGAACATCTTCTGGAGGCCGAGATCGGTGACACCGAGCGCGCGCCACAAGGCCGACCAATCGCCGCGCCGCAAGAAATTCGCCAGCGGGCGCAACAGCCTGTCGGCTTCCTCTTCGTGGGCATGCATCGCGTAGGCGGCGACCACAACGTGGTTCACCCGGTCGGGGTGGCGGCTGGCGAGGTTGCAGGCCAGCCATCCGCCGCGCGAATACCCCCAGGCGGTGACGCGGTCGATCCCCTCGGCATCGAGAACCGCGACAAGGTCGGCCGTCACCCCCGCGGCGTCGTAGGCGTCCGCGTCGCGCGGGGTGTCGCTGGCCCCATGCCCGAGCGGATCGACATTGATGACACGCCATTCCCGCGCGAGAGCCGCGGCGTATCCGAAGTCGCGCCAGTGCCGTGCCGCGCACAACGTCCCGGCGATCAGCAGCAGAGGGGGTCCGTCGCCGTCCACGGTGTAGTCGATCCGGAAGCCGCGCGACTCGACAGCCATGCACGGATCAGATCACGGATCGGGCACCGGGCTCGAAAGATTCTCCTCAGCCGGCCGTCGGCGCGCCCGCCGCGCCTCGTGGCGGTTGAGCAGAAGGATCATCACCACGGCCAGCACCCAGCCCAGCAGGATGTCGATCACGTAGTGCTCGGCGGTGTACACCAGCGTGAACGCCATGATCAGCGGATAGATCACCAGCACCGGCCGCCACCCGCGGTGCACCCGGTTCCACAGGAACATCGCCACCGCCGCGGTCATGCCCGCGTGCAGGGACGGAATGGCCGCGACGAGGTTGACGCTGGCCTGACCTTGGTCGAGCAGCGCCGTCGCCGAGTGCAGGTTCAGGTTGCCCCACCCGCGCCCGACGATCCTTTCGATCCAGTTGTTCGCGCCATCCTGCGTGGACTGCATTGCCCCGAGCACACCACCGTCGGGCACACCGCGCGCCGATCTGAACATGCACCGCGGGTTGGCGGGGCCGCCGGTGACGTCGGCCGCGGTGCAGCGGGCGGCTGCCCACGGCGGTGCGGCCGGCAGCGTCGCGTAAATCGCCAGCCCAACGACATTGAGCCCGACGAACAGCTTGACGAATGACTTCCATTCCTCGCGATCCCGCAGCCAGAGCACCGCGGCGACCACGTAGGGAAGGATGAAGAAGGACATGTAGACGCTGCTGATTACCACTTCCCACCAGGGCGGCTCGGGGAGCTTCAGCTGCTCCTGCAGCCACACCGTCGGCATCGTCCCGGCGAACAGCCAGCGGTCGACGTCGGCGGGCCATTCCCATAGCGTCGGCCGGCCGATCATGTCGGCCGCTCCCCTGCTCAGGTCGTAGGCGATGAGCACCAAGGCGAACGGCAGCCAGTCCCGGATGATGTAGAGCATGCGGCGGCCCTGACCGATGCTGGCGGCCGCCAGGCCCGTGCACACGTAAAGCAGCACCAGTTCGCGGTTGAACGCGAAGCCGTCGGTTGCGGTGCGATAGATGACGGCCGCCGCCCAGATCGCGACGGCGACCCAGCGCGTGATCCGCAGCCATCGGGATCGATCCGGCCCCGGAGTGGGCTCGATCGTGTCCAAGGCGCGCGGCGGCGCAATTGACGACTCGTCAATGGCGGACACAAACAGCCCCTCGCATGCCGGTCGGCGATCGGTACCGCCTGTTTCGTCGAGAGCCTAGTTAACCGGCCGTCCACCCGAAATTTGAATCACGTTTTCGTTATGCCACCGTGGCGCCCGGACCACTCCCGTTGGGCCTTACGGCGCTGGTCAGCCCAGGTGTTCGCGCAGGAACGCGATGTCGTCCTTGCGCCCCGCGTCGGCAGTCTCACAGATGACCGGGGCGTCGGCGGCGCCGACCACCGCGACAAGCAACTGCGGGTCGATCTGACCGGTGCCGAAATTGGCGTGCCGGTCGGCGCCCGACCCTGCGGCGTCACGGGAGTCGTTGCAATGCACCAGGTCGATGCGGCCGGTGAGCGCCTTGATGCGGGCGACGGCGTCGATCAGCTCTTCACCCGCCGCCCAGGCGTGGCAGGTGTCCAGACAGAACCCGATGCCGGTATCGCCGATGCGGTCCCACAGCCGCCCGATGACGTCGAAGTGCCGGGCCATCGCGTGCTCACCCCCCGCGGTGTTCTCCAGGTAGACCGGCACATCGGTCTCGAGGTAGTCCAGCGCCTTGACCCAGCGTTCGAAGCCGGCCTCGTAGTCTTTGTCGTCGGCGTGGCCACCGTGCACGATCACCGCCGTCGCATTGATCTCCGATGCGGCATCGCAGGTGTCCTGCAGGATCTTGCGCGACGGGATGCGCACCCGATTGTTGGCCGAAGCCACGTTGATCAAGTACGGCGCGTGGACGTACAGCGGCATGCTGGCCGCCTTGAGCACGTCGGCGTCCTCACGGGGTTTGGGCTTCTTCCAGCTCTGCGGATTGCCGAGGAAGAACTGCACCACGTCGGCACCGTCGGCCGCCGCGTCGGCCAGGGGGTCGTCTCCGTGAACATGCGAACCAATAAGCACGCCACGAGTTTAGGCGCGTGGGCCGACAGCGCGACTCACCCCCACGTCTGGCGGATCGCTTGCCGATCGACCGCCTGCGCCAACCGCCTGAGCCGCTCGCGCGCACCCCACCAATTGATCAACAACCAGATCGCCAAGAGCTCGCACAGCGAGGCGATCACCCAGTGATATCCATTTCGGCCGGTCACGATCGCCGCGATCCCGAGCACGATGAGGAAGGCGGCGAGTACCGCCCTGACCCAGTTCTCCCTGCGTGAACTCGTGAGCCGCCTGCGCCACAATTCAGGCTCGATCGCGGCGGGCATCTCGCTGGTCCTCAGCGTCCGGTGGTATTCGACGTACTGGTCGTACGACGCGAAGTTGCGGCGCAGGTCGCGGTCCTCGCCGAGCAGTGCCCACGCCAGGCCGACCAGCGCCGCGACACCGGCGGCGATCGGAAGGGGCATGATCCACGGCCCGCCGAAGACGAGGGTGCCGAGGTCGACGATCAGCATCACCAGAAACGCCCCGGCGAACCACATGAGAAAGCCCGAGGTCAGTCGGCCGGCCGGCGAGGACTCGAACACGCCCTCCGTCATCAACGTCCTGGGGGCGGCGGCGGCCGGTGGGGTGGTCGGCTCGCCGCGGCGTTCGATGGCGGCGCTCAGTTGTTTGATCCCCGCGCCCCGACGCACCACCACGACGACGCCCCATCCCAAAGTCAGGGCGAACAGCGCGACGGGAAGCCAGCGGTACGGCGACTCGCTGCCCATGCCGGTGAACAAGCCGAGCACCACGAATGGCAGGACGCACAGCGCCGCCGCGCCGTTGGCCATCTCGCTGCCGTGCAGCCAGCGCGCCCACTCGTCGACGTCGGCGCCCTTGGGGAGCTTGCCGGTCCGAAGCGCGCGGCGGTACTCCGTGATGCATTCGACGGTGCCGAACTTGCTGTGGATGCGGTGATCCGCGACCGCGGTGACGACCGATCCCAAGACGCACGCCACACCGACGGGCACGGACATCCGAACGCTGTCAGCCGGGAGGAGACGCAGGATGAGGCCGAAGTAAGCGAGCCAGCCGACGCCGATGGCCGCGGCGCGCGCAATCAGCGGCAGCCGGAACCAAGTCGTCATCCATCGAGTGTGGCCGATGAGTTCCGTCCGCGCCCCTGGTCTACCCGGTTATGCGCAATGACGTCTGGCCGCTGGTGCATGCCGAGCGTGCGGCCATGATCGACGATCTCGCTCGCCTCGACGACACCGCGTGGGAGCAGCCCTCCCTCTGCGCCGGGTGGACGGTGCACGACGTGGCGGCCCATCTGGTTGACGTCGCGCGCTCGACCCGGCTCGGCTTCGCCGTCGACATGGTTCGCGCGGGGTTCGACTTCGACCGGCAGAACACCCGCGGCATCCAGCGCGCACGCGGCGGTACACCCGCGGAGACATTGCAGCGGTTGCGCGCGGTGGCGACGCGGACGTCGATCCCGATCGCGCCGCTGGACACCCGGCTCGTCGAAGAGGTCGTGCACGGCGAGGACATCCGTCGGCCGCTGGGCATCACCCACACCTATGCGCAGGACGCGGTTGTCCGGTCGCTGCGCCAACAGGTCCGTACCTCAACGGCTTTCGGTGGCGCCAAAGAACTCGTCGCCGGTGTGCGGCTGGTCGCGACAGATGCGGACGTCATCATCGGCGACGGTCCCGAGGTGGCCGGATCCGCGCTGGCGCTCCTGCTGACGGTCTCCGGCAGACGGGTGGCTGCGCGCGAGCTCGACGGTCCGGGTATCGCGACGCTCACTTCAGCGTCATAGGAACACCGCGTCGAGTGTGGGCTTGTGTCACGCGAAATGGGCGCAAACCGTGCGGGTAACCCACGTTCGCGCGGAGGAGTCGCACGAAAAAGCCCCCGCACATGGCGGGGGCTTTTCCGTAGTGACTTAGCGGTAGTCGCTGTACCCGTAGTCGTCCAACGGCACTGCGGCACCGGTCGCCTGACCGAAGTCCGGGCTGTAGTACTGATCCTCGTAGGACGGGATCGTGTACGCCGCGGCCCGAGCTTCCTCGGTCGGCTGCACCTGGATGTTGCGGTACCGGTTGATGCCGGTACCGGCCGGGATCAGCTTGCCGATGATCACGTTTTCCTTCAGACCCTGCAGCTTGTCGCTGCGGCAGTTGATCGCCGCATCGGTGAGCACGCGAGTGGTCTCCTGGAACGACGCCGCCGACAGCCACGAATCCGTGGCCAGCGATGCCTTCGTGATACCCATCAGCACCGGACGACCCGCCGCGGGCTCGCCGCCCTCGGCGACCACCCGACGGTTCTCGGTCTCGAACTCGCCACGCTCGGTCAGCGAGCCGGGCAGGAACTCCGTCGCACCCGAATCGATGATCGTGACGCGACGCAGCATCTGCCGGACGATGACCTCGATGTGCTTGTCGTGGATCGACACGCCCTGAGCGCGGTAGACCTCCTGGACCTCCTTGACGAGGTGGATCTGCACCTCGCGGGGGCCCTGGACACGAAGCACCTCGTGCGGGTCAGCGGAGCCTTCCATCAGCTGCTGGCCCACCTCGACGTGGTCGCCGTCGGACAGCAACCGCTCGGTGCCGTCGTCGTGCTTGAAGACCTTCAGGCGCTGACGACGAGACAGCTTGTCGTACACCACTTCTTCGCCACCGTCATCCGGGATGATGGTGATCTTGTAGAAGCGCTCGCCCTCTTCGAGTTGCACGCGCCCGGTGACGTCGGCAATAGGCGCCTTGTCACGCGGGATGCGGGCCTCGAACAGCTCCTGCACACGAGGCAGACCACCGACGATGTCGCTGCCGCCGGAGACGCCGCCCTGGTGGAACGTACGCATGGTCAGCTGCGTTCCGGGCTCACCGATGGACTGAGCGGCCACGATGCCGACCGCCTCGCCGATGTCGACCAGCTTGCCCGTCGCCATCGAGCGGCCGTAGCACATCGCACACACGCCGGTGCCCGTCGCACAGGTCAGCACGGAGCGGACCTTCACCTCGGTGACACCCGCGGCCAGCAGAGCCTCGATCGCCGGGTCGCCCAGGTCGTGACCGCGCTCGACGATCACGTTGCCCTTGGCGTCGACGGCGTCGGTGGCCAGCGTCCGCGCGTAGGCGGACGTCTCGATGTGCTGATCACGGACCAGCGTCTTGTCCTGCATCTCGGCCAGCGTGATGTTGACGCCACGCTCGGTCTCGCAGTCCGTCTCGCGAACGATGACGTCCTGCGACACGTCGACCAGACGACGGGTCAGGTAACCCGAGTCGGCGGTACGAAGAGCGGTGTCCGCCAGACCCTTTCGGGCGCCGTGGGTGTTGATGAAGTACTCCAGCACCGTCAGGCCCTCACGGAACGAGGACTTGATCGGCCGCGGGATGAACTCACCCTTCGGGTTGGTCACCAGACCCTTCATGCCCGCAAGCGTGCGGGTCTGGGTCAGGTTGCCCGTGGCGCCGGACTTCACGATCGTGATGATCGGGTTGTCCTCGGGGTAGTAGGCCTCCAGAGCCTTACCGACCTCTTCGGTGGCGTCCTGCCAGATCTTCACCAACGCTTCGTTGCGCTCGTCGTGGTTGAGCGCGCCGCGCTGGTACTGCTTCTCGATCCGGTCGGCCTCGAGCTCGTGACGCTCCAGGATCTCCTGCTTCTGCGGCGGCACCAGCACGTCGGCCATTGACACGGTGACACCCGAACGGGTGGCCCAGTAGAAGCCGGCGTCCTTGAGCTTGTCCACCGTCTGCGCGACGACGATCATCGGGTAGCGCTCGGCCAGATCGTTGACGATCCGCGCCTGCACCTTCTTGTGCATCTGCTCGTTGACGAACGGATACGCAGTCGGGAGCAATTCGTTGAACAGCACCCGGCCCAGCGTGGTGTCGGCCGTCCAGGCGTCGCCCGGCTTCCAGCCGTCCTCGAAGAGTTCGGCTTCGATATCGGCCGGCGGACGCAGCTGGGTCAGCCGCACGCGGATGTTGGCGCGGACCGACAGTGAGCCGCGGTCCATCGCCATGATGGCCTCGGCCGGTGAGCTGTACACACCGAACTCGGCCTTGTCCTTTGCCGACGACTGATGCTCGCCGGTGTCGCCCTCGATCATGGTGGTCAGGAAGTACAGACCCGTCACCATGTCCAGTCGCGGCATGGCCAGGGGGCGGCCCGACGCCGGCGACAGGATGTTGTTCGACGACAGCATCAGGATGCGCGCCTCGGCCTGCGCCTCCGCGGACAGCGGAAGGTGCACGGCCATCTGGTCACCGTCGAAGTCTGCGTTGAACGCCTCACACACCAGCGGGTGCAGCTGAATTGCCTTGCCCTCCACCAGCTGCGGCTCGAAAGCCTGGATGCCGAGACGGTGCAGCGTCGGTGCGCGGTTCAGCAGCACCGGGTGCTCACCGATGACCTCTTCGAGGACATCCCACACCTGGGGACGCTGACGCTCGACCATGCGCTTGGCGCTCTTGATGTTCTGCGCGTGGTTCAGGTCGACCAGACGCTTCATCACGAACGGCTTGAACAGCTCGAGTGCCATCAGCTTCGGCAGACCACACTGGTGCAGCTTCAGCTGCGGGCCCACCACGATGACCGAACGGCCCGAGTAGTCGACGCGCTTGCCGAGCAGGTTCTGACGGAACCGGCCCTGCTTGCCCTTGAGCAGATCGGACAGCGACTTGAGCGGACGGTTGCCCGGTCCGGTGACCGGACGGCCGCGGCGGCCGTTGTCGAACAGCGCGTCCACCGACTCCTGAAGCATGCGCTTCTCGTTGTTGACGATGATCTCGGGTGCGCCGAGATCGATGAGTCGCTTCAACCGGTTGTTGCGGTTGATGACGCGGCGGTACAGGTCATTGAGGTCCGACGTCGCGAAGCGGCCACCGTCGAGCTGCACCATGGGGCGCAGCTCCGGCGGGATCACCGGAACCGCGTCGAGCACCATGCCCAGCGGCGAGTTGCTGTTGGACTGGAACGCCGCGACGACCTTGAGACGCTTCAGCGCGCGAAGCTTCTTCTGGCCCTTGCCACTACGGATGACCTCGCGCAGCTCCTCGGCCTCGGCGTCGATGTCGAAGGTCTCGATGAGCTTCTTGATCGCCTCCGCGCCCATGGCGCCGGTGAAGTACTCGCCGTAGCGATCGATGAGCTCGCGGTAGAGCACCTCGTCGACGATGAGCTGCTTGGGAGCCAGCTTGGTGAAGGTGGTCCAGATCTCGTCGAGCCGGTCCAGCTCACGCTGGGCGCGGTCACGGAGCTGACGCATTTCGCGCTCGCCACCGTCACGCACCTTGCGCTTGACGTCGGACTTGGCGCCCTCGTCCTCGAGCTCCTTCATGTCGGCCTCGAGCTTCTGCGCCCGGGCCTCCAGGTCGGCGTCGCGCTGATCCTCGACGGCCTTCTTCTCGACGACCATCTCGGCCTCGAGCGTGGACAGCTCGTTGTGCCGCATCTCGTCGTCGACGGCCGTGATCACGTAGGCCGCGAAGTAGATGATCTTCTCGAGATCCTTGGGCGCCAGGTCGAGCAGGTACCCGAGCCGGCTCGGCACACCCTTGAAGTACCAGATGTGCGTGACGGGCGCGGCCAGCTCGATGTGGCCCATCCGCTCACGGCGCACCTTGGCGCGAGTGACCTCGACGCCGCAGCGCTCGCAGATGATGCCCTTGAAGCGGACACGCTTGTACTTGCCGCAGTAGCACTCCCAGTCGCGAGTCGGTCCGAAGATCTTCTCGCAGAACAGGCCGTCCTTCTCTGGCTTGAGCGTGCGGTAGTTGATGGTCTCCGGCTTCTTGACCTCGCCGAAGGACCAGTTACGGATGTCGTCCGCGGTGGCAAGACCGATGCGGAGTTCATCGAAGAAGTTGACGTCTAGCACGTAACTCCCTTTCCCCTTGCGGGATTTGTAGCCAATAACACTTAGTGCCCGCGGCGGTGCCGCGAATCAGGCTAGATCTTCTACGGACGCGGATTCGTTGCGCGACAGGTTGATTCCCAGGTTCGCAGCTGCGCGCTCCAGGTCCTCGTCGTCACCGTCACGCATCTCGATCGCCGCACCGTCAGAAGACAACACCTCGACGTTGAGGCACAGCGACTGCAGTTCCTTGAGAAGCACCTTGAACGACTCGGGGATGCCCGGCTCGGGGATGTTCTCGCCCTTGACGATCGCCTCGTAGACCTTGACGCGGCCGACGGTGTCGTCGGACTTGATCGTCAAGAGCTCCTGAAGCGTGTACGCCGCGCCGTAGGCCTGCATGGCCCAGCACTCCATCTCGCCGAACCGCTGACCACCGAACTGCGCCTTACCGCCCAGCGGCTGCTGGGTGATCATCGAGTACGGACCGGTGGAGCGGGCGTGGATCTTGTCGTCCACCAAGTGGTGCAGCTTCAGGATGTACATGTAGCCGACCGTCACCGGGTACGGGAACGGTTCACCACTGCGGCCGTCGAACAACTCGGCCTTGCCGTCCTGATCGACGAGCGTGACGCCGTCGCGGTTGGGCAGCGTCGAGCTCAGCAGACCCTGCAGCTCGCCTTCCTGAGCGCCGTCGAACACCGGCGTCGAGACGATGCTGCCCGGCTCGGCCTCCAACAGCTCCTTGGGCAGGCTGGCCGCCCAGTCCGGTGACCCGTTGATCTTCCAGCCGGCCTTGGCCACCCACCCGAGGTGGGTTTCCAGGATCTGGCCGATGTTCATCCGTCGCGGCACACCGTGTGTGTTCAGGATGATGTCGACGGGAGTGCCGTCGGGCAGGAAGGGCATGTCCTCGACGGCCAGGATCTTGCCGATGACGCCCTTGTTGCCGTGGCGTCCGGCCAGCTTGTCGCCGTCGGAGATCTTGCGCTTCTGCGCGACGTACACGCGGACCAACTCGTTGACGCCGGCGGGCAGCTCGTCGTCATCCTCGCGGGAGAACACGCGGATGCCGATGACCTTGCCGGACTCACCGTGCGGCACCTTGAGCGACGTGTCGCGGACCTCGCGCGCCTTCTCACCGAAGATCGCGCGAAGCAGTCGCTCTTCCGGGGTCAGCTCGGTCTCGCCCTTCGGCGTGACCTTGCCGACCAGGATGTCGCCGTCGCGGACCTCGGCGCCGATGCGGACGATCCCGCGCTCGTCGAGGTCGGCCAGCACCTCATCGGAGACGTTCGGGATGTCCCGGGTGATCTCCTCGGCGCCCAGCTTGGTGTCGCGGGCATCGATCTCGTGCTCCTCGATGTGGATCGAGGTGAGCACGTCCTCTTCGACCAGGCGGTTGGAGAGGATGATCGCGTCCTCGTAGTTGTGGCCTTCCCACGGCATGACCGCAACGAGCAGGTTCTTGCCGAGTGCCATCTCGCCGTTCTCGGTGCAGGGACCGTCGGCGATCACCTGGCCGCTCTCGACCCGGTCGCCGGCATCGACGATCGGGCGCTGGTTGGCGCAGGTGCCGTGGTTGGACCGCGCGAACTTGCGCATCCGGTAGGTGTGCCGGGTGCCGTCGTCGGCCATCACGGTGATGTAGTCGGCGGAGACCTCCTCGATGAGGCCCGCCTTGTCGGCGACGACGACGTCACCGGCGTCGATCGCGGCACGCAACTCCATGCCGGTACCGACCAGCGGCGCCTCGCTGCGCACCAGCGGAACCGCCTGGCGCTGCATGTTGGCACCCATCAGGGCGCGGTTGGCGTCGTCGTGCTCGAGGAACGGGATCATGGCCGTCGCGACCGACACCATCTGGCGCGGCGAGACGTCCATGTAGTCGACCTCGCTGGCCGACACGAACTCGACCTCGCCGCCCTTCCGGCGAACCAGGACGCGATCCTCCTCGAAGCGGCCCTTCGCGTCGGTCGGCGAGTTGGCCTGCGCCACGACGTGGCGGTCCTCTTCGTCGGCGGTCAGGTACTCGATGTCGTCGCTGACCACACCGTCGTTGACCTTGCGGTACGGCGTCTCGATGAAGCCGAACGGGTTCACCCGCGCGTACACCGACAGCGAACCGATCAGGCCGATGTTCGGGCCTTCCGGTGTCTCGATCGGGCACATGCGGCCGTAGTGGCTCGAGTGCACGTCGCGAACCTCGAGGCCGGCGCGCTCACGGGACAGACCGCCGGGGCCCAGCGCCGACAGGCGGCGCTTGTGGGTCAGACCCGACAACGGGTTGTTCTGGTCCATGAACTGGGAGAGCTGGCTGGTGCCGAAGAACTCCTTGATGGCCGCCACGACGGGACGGATGTTGATCAGGGTCTGCGGCGTGATCGCCTCGACGTCCTGAGTCGTCATCCGCTCGCGAACGACACGCTCCATGCGGGACAGGCCCACCCGGATCTGGTTCTGGATCAGCTCGCCGACGGTGCGCAGGCGACGGTTGCCGAAGTGGTCGATGTCGTCGACCTCGACCGGCACCTCGGAGCCGCCGGGCGCCGTCATCGTCTGGTCACCCTGATGCAGGCGGACCAGGTACTCGATGGTGGCGACGACGTCCTCTTCGGTCAGCGTCGAGCTGGTGATCGGCTGGCCGACATTGAGGCCCAGCTTCTTGTTCACCTTGTAGCGGCCGACGCGGGCCAGGTCGTAGCGCTTCTCCTTGAAGAACAGGTTCTCCAGCAGGGTCTGCGCGGACTCCTTGGTCGGCGGCTCGCCCGGGCGCAGCTTGCGGTAGATGTCCAACAGGGCCTCGTCGGTGCCCGCGGTGTTGTCCTTCTCCAGCGTGCCCATCATGATCTCGGAGAAGCCGAAGCGCTCCACGATCTGCTCGTTGGTCCAGCCGAGCGCCTTGAGCAGCACGGTGACCGGCTGACGGCGCTTGCGGTCGATGCGCACACCGACGGTGTCGCGCTTGTCGACATCGAACTCGAGCCAGGCGCCACGGCCCGGGATCACCTTGACGCTGTGCAGCGTCTTCTCGGTGGACTTGTCGATGCTCTCGTCGAAGTACACACCCGGCGACCGGACGAGCTGGGACACCACGACACGCTCGGTGCCGTTGATGATGAAGGTGCCCTTTTCGGTCATCATCGGGAAGTCACCCATGAAGACCGTCTGGCTCTTGATCTCACCGGTGTTGTTGTTGATGAACTCGGCCGTGACGAACAGCGGGGCCGCGTACGTCATGTCCTTGTCTTTGCACTCGTCGACCGGCGCCTTGACTTCGTCGAAGCGCGGGTCCGAGAAGGACAGCGACATGGAGCCCGAGAAGTCCTCGATCGGCGAGAGCTCGGTGAGCACCTCTTCGAGGCCACCGACCGGATCGACGGCGTCGCCGCGGAGCTTGGCGTTTTCCTTCCAACGCTCCGAGCCGATCAGCCACTCGAAAGAATCGGTCTGTACGTCAAGTAGCCCCGGAACCTCGAGCGGTTCACGGAGCTTTGCAAAGGAAATTCTGTTTGGTGCTCCTGGTACGGAGTTGGTTTCTACTGCTGACTTGGATTGGCGGGACCCTGCCAAGATGCATCCTTCCAGCACCTCATGCGACTGTCCGGAGGGCCTCAAAGGGGCTTGAGCGCCGCTTCCTTCGTAATCGCGATATCTGCGTCGGTTCGGCTGGCTTTCTCAAGCCCAAAGCCACCGGACGCACGACACACGACTAGGTCACTGAGCGGACTCAGGCTAGGAGGCGTCAAGAGCCAGGTTTAGGAGGGCAGGATGCAGCCAGCGCAACGTCCAACAGTACCGCAGGACGGCGTATTCCTCAACATCTGCATGCAAAAGCCACTGGGCGCTGGCTGGCGTCCTGAACCCTCACACACATTCTGCCCAACAGATTGACCCCTCGGAGCGTTTCCGTCAAGAGATAACGCGGTGTTTGGTGTGGAGTTTTGCGTTGAGACGCAGTTTGCGGCGCATCGAAATCAACCTCAGGCGGCGACGGATCCCGCGCAGCCGGCGGCCGTCGAGGTCGGCTCGCGCAGGCATCCCGGCTGGAGAGTGAAGAGACCACCGCTCATCGCCATCAACGGCTCGAGGAAGTTGAGCAGGTACGGCCTACGCAGCGAATTCGGCAGGTCGACGAGGGTGGCCTGGCCCGCCGGCGTGTCGATCGTACGGGTTTCACCGCTGTCGAGGTAGATGCCTTCGGCCCGATCGCCGTCGAACATGTCGTTGACCCACCCGACCATCAAAATCTCGGCCGCCGAGACGTTCTGCGGCGTCGAGAAGCCCGCCACGAGTTGCTGCGAGAATTGGATGAGGAAGTTGCCGCCCCGCATCGTGTCCACGTGGGAGCCGCCGGCCAACGTCACGCCGTAGAACGGGGCGTCGGGTCGCGCCGCAATCAACGCATCGGTGCCGCTGCCGAACATGTTCCACATGTACTTCGGCGCAGCCAGCTGATAGATCGGGATGCCCGAGTCGACCTTCTGGAGGTCGCTGACCATCTGGCCGTTCAACCCCACGCCGTCCAACAACACCACGCCGGCCAATCGATCATCGATTTCGGCATCGGTCATGTAGCCGGCGATACCGGACACCGCGCCGCCGCCGAGCGAATGGCCCATCAGGACCACCTTCTTCCACTTGAGCTCCCCCTCGTAAGGGGTCGCCCCAAGACTCTCCTCGAGCGCCGTGTTGTTCGGATCGAACAGGCCGGCCATGGCCTGGTGCATGGGCGCCCCGCCGAGCCAGCACTGGTCGTACGCCAGGAAGTTCGACGTGATCGACGGTGCGACGACGATGCTGTTCGTCTGTTCTGCCAGCGTCGCGGCGGTGTAGCTGTACCACGGACCGGCGGCCAGGAACCCGTGCTGCAGGTAGATGATTCGGTCCGGATCGGGGTTCTCCGGGATGTACCAGTCGACGGGGACTTCCTCCCCTTCGCCGGGTGCGCATCCGCAGTCGATCCGCAGCCTCGAGCTGTACACCGTCACGGTGCTGTTGGGCGGAAGAACCGGCGGGCCGCCGATCAACCGGGTGACGAACCCGTACAGACCGAAGACGATCGTGCCGATCACGTCCAACACGATGTTCAACGGTCTCGCGGCGGCGATGGAGTTGATCTCCGCGGCGGCAGGGGCCGAGAACGCCACCGGAGCGAACTCGGGGATCTCCGTCTGCTTGGTCAGTTCTTCGAACTCGGTTGTCAACGGGACAAGTGCGTGTTCCTCGCCCGACTGGGATTTGGTACCGAACAGGGCGTTTCTCTCGACATCGTCGAGTTCGGAGTTCAACGAGACGTCAAGATCGTCGACCAACGTCTGGTCCAGGTTCGCCGATTGTGATTCGTCTTGGCCGTCGTTCGAACGCCCGGCGTCGCCGAGATCGGGCTGCTCGACGGTGTCGACGATTTCGCCGGCGTCTCCGTCTGCGTCAGGGATGCTCTCGTCGATCAGCTCGTCCTTGACGTCCTCGTCCTTGACGTCCTCGTCTTTGAGTTCCTCGTCCTTGAGGTCATCCGTGAGCTCGTCCGTGATGTTGTCGTCGGTCTCAACGTCGCCGACGTTCGGCTGCTGGCCCGCAGGGACGTCGCCTTTCTGGTCCCCGTCGTCCTTCAGACCGATCCCCGGGGTCACTCCCGCGCCCGGGTCGTTCTTGTTTCCGCCAGGATCCGATGATTCTGAAGTTTTCGTGCCGCCGCCGTCTGCGGAGTCGCCTTCGGTTGCCGTTGCCACACCCGCCCCAGCCAGCAACGCCGCTGAGATACCTGCGGTGACGACACCCGTGCCCAACCACACCCAGAACCGGTCGACCATGACTTCTCCTGTTCGCTGATCGCGTGAAAGATAGCGCGCATAGTCAGCTTGCACGGCAGATTCCACGATCCCGTCAATATATAGGTGTTTGCTCTGCTCCTGAAAATCGTGCTACGAGGAGGCCCGCTCGACGCGGATCGGCACGCCGGTCAGGCGTGCCATTCCGGCCAGCGCCTCGATGTCCTCGGGGTTGCTGGACATCAGTTCGTTGACGTTCGCTCCGCCGGCACGGTTGGCCAACCGCCAACCGGCGGTGCCCTTGTGTCCCCACCCGTGCGGCACCGCCACGACCCCGGCGACGATGTCCTTGGTGACGATGACGGGCACCTCGATCTCGCCGTGCTGCGACGCGATGCGCACGACGTCGCCGTCGGCGATGTCGGCCGCCGCCGCGTCGTCGACGTGAATGCGGGCATGCTGGATTCGTTCGCCGCGCATCAGCAGCGGGGCGTTGTGCAGCCACGAGTTCTCGGAGCGGGCCTCACGCATGCCGATCAGCCGCATCGGATAAGCCTCGGGGGCTTCGCGGCGCGCGAGCTTGGCGACCTCGGCGGCGATCTCGTCGTGCCGCAGCCTCACCCGTCTGCCGCGGTACACGACGGTGTCCCCGAGCACGCCCTCACGCAGGTTCGGCGCCAGCACGAAGCCGTGGGGATGTTCTGCGGTCAGCCGGGCGAAGGACAGTCCACCGCGTCGCAGCCCGAACCGGTCACCGGCCTCCCCCAGCCGGATGACGGCGTCGACCAGCGCGCGCGGAGTCAGTCGAACCCCGAACAGCGACAACATCTTTCGAGTAGCGGCCAGCATCGCAAACCCGGCCGTTCGGCGCCCTAGCCGCGAAGAGAGATCGTCGATGATCTCCCACTCTGGGCGCGCCTGGCCCATCGGGGCGATCACGGGCTCGGTGGCCTGACGGAACGGTGTCGGCTGCAACGTCTGGAACGGCAGCGGAAAGTCGTCGCGCTCGTACATCGACGCGGCGGGCAGCACGTAGTCGCAGTGCGCGAGCGTCTCGTTGACGTACAGATCGATGCCCACCATCAGGTCCAGGGACTCCAGCGCTGCTTCCAACTCGTCGCCGTTGGGCACCGATAGCACCGGGTTGCCCGCGCTGACGAGCAACGCCTTCACCTGACCGCGTCCCGGCGTGGTGATCTCCTTGGCCATCACGCCGGCGGGCTCTGATCCGAGCACCGAGGGGAATCCGCCGATGCGCGAGCGCCTGCGGGAGTAGACCGTGCGCAACAGCGCACCGCCCGCCATGCCCAGCCACCGCTCGCCGGGCAGCCCGATGCGGCCGAACATGCTACCGCCCGCGACGTCGAGATTGCCCGCCACCAAGTTGACCGCATCGAGCAAATACGTTGTGAGCGTGCCGTTTTCGCCGATGCTTGTGCCGACCCGTCCGTACACCGCAGCGCGTTCGGTGCGGACCAGGTCGCGGGCCAGCGTCCGCACGGTATCGGGGTCGATGCCGGTGCGCACCGCGGTCGCCTCCGGGCTGAACGGCCGGGCGAGCTGCTCGAGCCAGCCGTCGCCGTCGGCTTGGCGGGCCAGCCGGGTCCGGTCTACGAGGTTCTCGCCGAACATCACCTGCAGCAGTGACAGGAGCAGGTACGCGTCGCCGTCGGGAATGATGCCCAGCCATTCGAACTGTGCGGCGGTTTCGGTCTTGCGTGGGTCGACGACGACGACGCGGCCGCCGCGCTTGACGATGTCGTGCATGCGGTCCTTGATCCGCGGCAGGGTGAGCACACTGCCGTGCGACACAACGGGATTGGCGCCGATCACGACGAGCAGATCGGCGCGAAGGACGTCGGGCACCGGCAGCGCCAGCGGCGTGCCGTACAGCAGCTGGCTCGCCACGAACCGGTTGTTGACGTCCTGGCTGCCCGCGGTGAACACGTGCATTTTCGGACCGAATCCGAACATGAGGCTGGCCAGGCTCAACGTGTGGCTGTAGCTGAACGCGCCCGGGTTGCCGTAGTACCAGCCGACGGCGCCGGATCCGTGCCTGCGATGAATGTCGGTCAGCCGGGAGGCGATGTCGGACATCGCCTCGTCCCAGCTGACGGGTTCCCATCCGCCGCTGCCCGTGCGACGCAGCGGTTCGGTGACTCGGTCGGGATCGTTGACGATCTCGGTGAACGCGACACCCTTCTGGCACGCGAAACCCGCCGAAACCGGATGGTCCTTGTCGGGACGCAACGCGGTGAGGCGGCCATCCTCGACGGTCGCGATCATGCCGCACAGCGGCTCGCAGATCCGGCAGAACGTGACTTTTTGAACGTGAGCCTTTCGCTCGGTGGTCATGCTCCCCCTAACCTTCGGCTGGGGGGACCCCCACTTCGCGCAAGCGCTCATCGACGGCCACCGGCTTGCTACCTCTCGACGGTCCTGGTCTCGACCGTCGGGCTGTCGACGGTCGGGATGACACCCGTCGGAGCGTCGTCATCGTGGCGACCCCGCGGCGAGGCTTCCTGAGTCGCGAACTCGTGCGCCTGGTACTTGTGGGTGCCTTCGAGATCGTCGCGGATGGCCTCCTGCGCTGCCGGTGGCAGCGTGTGCAGGATTTCGCGGACGCGGGCCTGGCGACGGGCCACGGCCTGACGTTCCGGCATACCCGGGGTTGCCTGGATCTGCGGCGGCACACCCTCGATCTCCTCGACGCCACCGTCGTGGTGGCCGGCGTCGAACATGGCCTGCTCCTCGGCCATCGTCGACTCGTCCTTCTCCTCCGACATACCGATCGGCCCGATACGGCGGCCGTTGAGGAACTGGCGCACCACCGGCTCGTCGGAGGTCAGCAGCACCTCGCGCGGACCAAACATCACCAGCTTCTTGCGGAAGAGCATGCCCATGTTGTCCGGCACGGTCCGCGCGATGTTGATGTTGTGCGTCACGATCAGGATCGTGCAGTCGATCTGCGCGTTGATGTCGATGAGCAGCTGGGACAGGTACGCGGTACGAACGGGGTCCAGACCGGAGTCCGGCTCGTCGCAGAGGATGATCTGCGGGTCGAGCACCAGCGAGCGCGCCAGGCCGGCACGCTTGCGCATACCACCGGAGATCTCACCGGGGAACTTGTTCTCGTCACCGCCCAGACCGACGAGGTCGAGCTTCTCCATGACGATGTTGCGGATTTCGCTTTCCTTCTTCTTGGTGTGCTCACGCAAGGGGAAAGCGGTGTTGTCGTACAGGCTCATCGAGCCGAAGAGGGCACCGTCCTGGAACATGACACCGAACAGGGTGCGGATCTCGTAGAGCTCCTTGGCCGTGCACTCGATGATGTTCGTGCCGTCGACGATGATCTTGCCGCGCTCGGGTCGCAGCAGCCCGATCAGCGACTTCAGGAACACCGACTTGCCGGTACCGGACGGGCCCAGCAGAACGCTGACCTCGCCTGCCGGAACCTCTAGCGTGACGTCTTCCCAGATTCGCTGGGGCCCGAAGGACTTGGTAAGCCCCTCGACCTGAATTCCAATGCCCACGCGGGGATCCTTCCGCCAATGTCGCAGGCCACAGGGCTCCCGCCTGTGGCTTGAGTCACTGTAGCGTACGCCGTTAGCGAGCACTGGCGATGTGTCACGTCCGATACCGCGGATGCTCCCGATTGGAATTAACTTGCACGTCAAACTGGGTGCGGCCGGGGGGCGCGACGGACCCCTCCGAAGGCGCGGGCAACCATCTTCGCGACGTTTGCGGAATCGGTGTCATCTTGCTTGTTTCCTGGCGCGGCGTGGCGATGGCGAATAGCTCGGCGCCGGGTCGAGGGAGTCACCCGCCTAGTCGATGATCCGCCAGTTGTCCTTGCCGATTTCGACTGCCGTCACTTCGACGGTCTTTTCGACGGAATTCTCGTCGACCGCCGTACAGGTGAAACTGTCGCCGATGGGGACGATTTTGACACCGCTACCGCATTGCACCGTGACCGGGAAGCCCATCTTCGATTCGATGTCCTCGCCAAGCAGCCGCCCTGTGCGAGCCATGTCGTAGACCACGTCCAGCGTGGTGAAGTCGACGTTTCCGTCGTCGTCGGCCACCTTGACCTCGACCCGGACCGGTTCGCCTTCCACTTCTGCGGTGCAGATGAAGGTGTCACCCTTCTCGGGGTCCGGCTGGTCTCGTGGGCATGTCACTTTCGGAGCATTCGGAGTGATCTCCGAATAGGTGCCCTTGAGCTCGTCGGAGATGGACTTCTCCAGCTTGTCGTAATCGGGACCGCCGGCGGAAAAAGAGAAATTGCACGCCGTCAGGAACAACATCGGTGCTGCGATGGCGGCAACTGCGACACGTGGCACGGCGACAATCACGAATTCACGATAGGCGTAACTGACGCGTGCGACAGGCGTACGACCGGGTTCGCGCACGTGTCCGGCAACTCCACATACGACAAACCGCCCGGGATCGTGCTGATCCCGGGCGGCTCGTACGGTTCGAACTACTTGACGGTGACCGTCGCGCCGGCAGCCTCGAGCTTGGTCTTGGCTTCCTCGGCGGCCTCCTTGGCGACCTTCTCGAGCAGCGGCTTGGGAGCGCTGTCGACGAGGTCCTTGGCCTCCTTGAGGCCCAGGCCCGAGACGATCTCGCGGACGACCTTGATGACGCCGATCTTCTTGTCGCCGGCACCCTCGAGGATGACGTCGAACTCCGACTGCTCCTCGGCGGCCTCGGCCGGTGCACCACCGGCGGCGGGGCCGGCAGCCGCGACGGCGACCGGAGCGGCGGCGGTGACCTCGAAGGTCTCCTCGAACTTCTTGACGAACTCAGAGAGCTCGAGCAGCGTCAGTTCCTTGAACGCGTCGAGCAGGTCGTCGGTGGACAGCTTGGCCATGATGGTCCCTTTCTTACTTACCTAGGTACTGGATTGGTGGTGGGTTATTCAGCGGCGTCGTCGGACGCTGCCGGGCTTTCGGATGGCGCCTCGGCGGGCGCCTCGGCGGCCTTCTTCTCTTGCAGCGCCGCGAACAACCGGGCTGCCTGCGACTGCTGTGCGGTGAACAGGCCAGCGGCCTTGGACAGATTCGCCTTCATCGCGCCGGCCAGCTTGGCCAGCAGAATCTCGCGCGATTCCAGGTCGGCGATCTTCTCGACCTCGGAAACGCTCAGGGCGCGGCCGTCCATGTAGCCGCCCTTGATCACGAGCGCCTTGTTGTCCTTGGCGAACTTCTTGATCGCCTTGGCAGCGTCGACGGCTTCACCCTTGACGAACGCGATCGCGGTGGGTCCGACGAAAAGCTCGTCGAGGCCCTCGATGCCCGCTTCCGCCGCGGCACGCTTGACCAGCGTGTTCTTGGCGACTGTGTAGGTAGCGGATTCACCGAGCGAACGGCGCAGGTCTTTGAGGTTGGCAACCGTCAGCCCGCGGTACTCGGTGACGAGCGTCGCCGTCGAGTCCTTGAACTGCTCAGCGATGTCGGCAACCGCGGTGGCCTTTTCAGCCTTGGCCATGCATGCCTCCTCGTAGATGGGGACCGCAGCAGCCGAGAAGGAATCATGTCCGGAAATGACGAACGCCCCGACGCAGACAGGTCGGGGCGCACAGAAACTGCACTAGCCTCGTCCTCCTGCGTGGGCCGCCGGGCAAAGCCGGACCTTCAACCGATTTCTCGGTGACCAACGGTCTTCGGTAGAACGCCGCCAAGAATAGCCGACAACCCGCCGATCAGCCAAAACGGCCCGCAGCCCCGCCGCGCGGCCAACCCCTTCCGGCGAGCGCCCGTGTCTGCACAGCGACACGCCGCATTCTGCGTACATTTTGCGGTCGCTCACCGGCTACGAGCGCGCAGCAGTCACCTCGGCGAGGGCCGCCAGAGTGGCCAGGTGGTCGTCGACGGTCGCCAGCCCATGGCCCATCGTGCTGACGGCCACGTGGGTCGCGCCGGCATCGGCCCACGCGGCCAGTTCGGCAGCCACCGCGTCCGGCTCGATCGAGCTCCTCACCTGACCTTGCAGCCCCAGCGCAGCGGGATCGCGTCCCGCGGCGACCGCCGCGTCCCGAACCGCCGCGCGGGCCTCGTCGAGCTGTGGCCCCGGACCCGTCATCGGAAACCAACCGTCGGCCAAACGCCCGATCCGGTCGTAGCCCCTCGCCGACGCGGCGCCGATCCATACGGGGATCGGCCGCTGCACCGGAAGCGGTGACAAGCCGGCACCGGTGACCGTGTCGAATCTGCCCTCGAACGTGACGCTGCGCTCGGTCCACAGCCGTCGCATGAGTTCAATCTGCTCCTCGGAGCGCGCCCCGCGGACCCTGAAGTCCTCACCCAGTGCGTCGTATTCGACGGCGTTCCAACCGATTCCGACACCGAGTCGGAACCTGCCCTGCGACAGCAGGTCGACTTCGGCGGCCTGCTTGGCGACCAGTGCGGTCTGGCGCTGCGGGAGAATGATGACGCCGGTGACGAATTCGAGAGTTGTCGTGGCCGCCGCGAGGTATCCGAACATCACGAACGGCTCGTGGAATGTGGTGTCGACGTCGTAGTACCCGCTCCACCCTTTGTGCACGGCCGGGTCGGCCCCTAAGACGTGGTCGTAGGCGAGCAGATGGTCATACCCCAGCGCTTCGACTCCCTGCCCGAACGCGCGCACCGCACCGACGTCGCCGCCCAGCTCGGTTTGGGGGAACACCACTCCGACACGCATCTGCACACCTTCCCACGCAAATCTCACGAATCCGGCGCGCAAACCGACCGCGGTGGTGCGTCAGCGCGCCGAAATCACCAGCGCCGCGGCGCCGACCAGTCCGGCGTCGCCGCCGAGTTCGGCGGGCACCACGCGCAGATCGCGGATGAAGTCCAGTCCTGCGTAGGTGTCGAGCACCGCGCGCAACGGGTCGAACAGCAGTGCGCCCGCTTTGGCGACGCCGCCGCCGATGACGACGAGGTCGAGGTCGCAGACCGCGCCGACGGACGCGATCATCGCGGCGACGGCCGTCGCACCCCGGGTGAACGCTTGCAACGCCACCGCATCGCCCGCGGCCGCGGCGTCGGCCAGTTCCTTGGCGTCGGCGTCGACGGGCGCATTCCATCCCTGCTCCCTGGCCCATTGCGCCATCCGTGGGCCGCCGGCGATCGTCTCGACGCACCCGCGACCGCCGCACGCGCACGGTCGACCTTCGGGGTCGACGACGACATGGCCGACGTGTCCGGCGTTGCCGGTGCGACCGTCGTAGGGCGCGCCGTCGAGTACCAACCCGCCGCCGACACCGGTGGACACCACCATGCCGAGCAAGAACTCGGCGTCGCGGCCCGCGCCGCGCCAGCGTTCCCCCATCGCCATGCACAGTCCGTCGCCGCCCAGCCGCACGGGTGCGTCGACCATCGCGGCCACCCGGTCGACGATCGGAAAGTGTTGCCACTCGGTGATGTTGATCGGGCTGACGGTGCCGGCGGGCACATCGATCGGGCCGGCGGATGCGATGCCGACGCCACCCACCGCGCCGCCGGCCGTCGACAGTGACTCGGCGACAAGCGATTCCACCACTGCCCAGATCGCCTCGGCATCGCCGTCGGGCGTCGGGCGCTTCGCCTGGTGGACCAGAGCGCCGTCAGCGTCGACCAGTCCGGCGGCGATCTTCGTTCCGCCGATGTCGATTGCAAGTGTCGGTAGGGTCATCAGTGCCGGTGGGTGTTGTCGGGCTGGCGGGGATCACCGGGATGTTCGTAGCCGGGCGCCAACTCGACGAGTTCGGCGCACCGGGCATCCAGCCACAGCCGGAACGCGCGACGCCGAGCCACCGCGCGCAGGTGTTCGGCGACGTGTGCGGTGTCGGGGAAACGTGACGGGTTCCGCGCGTCATACGCCGCGACGGCCTCGTCGGTCACGTCGACGGATTCGGTGACCCTCACGAACAGCGCTCGCGCCAGGGGGTCGCCGAGGATGGCCGCCGCCACGCTGCCGATCTCGAGTCGCGCGGTCATGTCCGGCAGCAGATCGTCCTCGGTCGGCGCGCCGTCGGCGCCGAGCCCGCGAGCGTCGGCCTCAGCAGCAACCACGCGTTCGGTCACGAGAAGCTGTGTCAGCCAACGCCTTAGCTGCCGTCCCTCGCTGGTGCCGGGCCGCGGAAGCGCCGACGCCAAACGTGACGACCGCAGCCGCGCCTCGCGTGCGTCCACGTCGTGCACCGGCACGGGCACCCCACCGACGATCGCGGCGGTCATCGGACCGCCACCTTCACCGCCGGCGTGTACAGCAGCTGACCGGCGCCTGCGACACGGATCAGCGCCCACCATTCGCCGGGCTCCAGCCACGCCGGCGGCGTCACGTCGAAGCTGAGTTCGACCGTGCCTCTGGCCGCCAGTTCGACGCCGGTCGCGCCGGGCCCGATCCACTCCCACGTTCCCCACGGGCTGATCAGGTGCGCTTCGACGGCGAGGTCTGCGTATGCGTCGGTGGCGACGCCGACGGTCAGCGTGGCGCGTTCGCCGGCCTTGATGTCGACGGGCTGCGGGTCGGCCACGATCCGCAGCAGTCTGTCCTCGGTCGGTGCAGCCACGGATACGACGCACACGTCCTCGACCACCTGGCGCCACGACGGTGGCATCGCGACATGGTTGCCGGTCAGTGCGAGTTCCGCCCTGATCGGATACAGGCCCGGTGGCACGGTGGGCGGCGCGCTCACGACCACATCGGTCGCGAGGTGCTCACCCGGTGGCAGCATGAACGGCAGCTCGTGCGGATCGGTTGTCCAGCCGTCCGGGCACAATAGCCGCACGTGGCCGTGCAGCACCGTGTCGCTGCAGTCGCTGGCGATCGTAAGCCGCAGCTGCCCATCAGAATTCGGCTCGACGGCAATGTGCTGCGGATGCAGGTGTGCGACGGCGGGCAGGCCGCCGAGCGGCGCGGGCCCACGGTTGTGCAGCCAGTACCGTGCGTACAGCGGTTGCGCGGCCTCCGCATCGGGCCCCAGGACCGTGTGGTCTGCGTCCAGAACCTTTGGCAGGTTCAGCCGGGTCAGGATGGTGGCGATCTCGAATCCATGCAGGGCGAGTTGCTCCGAAGACAGCTGCTGGACCCTGGGCTGTTCGAGTAGATCGACACGGGCGGCCGCCGAGACGCGGCGCAGGCCCGACCGCACTTCCACCTGGGTTGCCGCACCGGAGGTTTCGATCAGGCGTACCGCGACACCGTCGGTGGGATGGACGTGCCTGCCGCTGCCCGCCGCCACCGGGTTGCCCGCCGCCTTCAATGCACCGAGCTGCACGACGCCCGCCGGCTCGATCTCCAACAGCGAGCCCCACGGCGGCAAACCGCCTGCGGCGCTGGTGTTCTCGGTTACCGCCAGGGGTGGGCGGGAGAACTCCGCACTGCGGGCCGGGATCGCGGCGTCGCGCCAGTCGCCGTCGCCGGAGACCACCGCGTATTCGAACGTGTGCGTCCAGTGCTGGAGCTGGAAGTTGGACCCGTCGGGTGCGGTGCGCCTCGGCGGGTCGATCCAGGTTCCCGACGGCCAACCGGAGCACGAGCGCATCAGCGACGTGTGTAGCGTGCCGTCCGAATCGACGGCGAATCCCGGCATTCCGCGATTGAGCACCGCGACGGTACGCGCCTCGAACGGTTGCAGGCCGGCGGGCGCGTTCTGGTCGACGGCGATCTCGAAGTCGGCGAGGTCCTCGACGAGCGACTCCACGGCGACCTCGAGTTCCGATCCGGCGACGAGGAGTACCGGCAGCGCCCGCACCGGTCGGAGATCCGCGCCCGGCACCCAATGGTCGGCAAGCGGCGCGGTGGCGGGCACCCAGACCCTGGCCCGGCCGTTCGCCTGCAACTGACGCTCAAGCTCTTCGCGGTAGGCCGCGTCGGCATCAGCCAAAACCGCTGCGGTGAAGGCATTCTCGTCAGGCCCGCCGAGTGCGATGCGGGCATCCGGCAGGTTGGAGTCCACGCCGAGGTCGCCGTAGCGCGGGCGGTCGGCGCCGCTGCACGTCGCGGTGACGCCCGCGCGTGCGAGCGCGACCATCAGCGGGCGCGCCAGCGGTGCCGACGCGGACTCCCTCGGGGAGATGACCTCGGCCACCGATATCGCGCGCACACCGTCGCCGACCCGGATCCGCACGGCAGACGACAGGCCGAACCAGCCGTACGCCGGGTTGTCCAGAGTCCACGGATGCACAGCGGCGTCGACGGCCGACTCCTCGCCCCTGTCGTGCAGCAGGCCGAACCCGCGCCCTATCACCGCATCTCCGACCTCGCTGACCGGTAGCGCACCCGGCACCGGACACGGCCAGCGCAACCGCAGCAGGCGGTCTTCACCGGTGAACTCGTCTACCGTGGTGCTGCACTCGACCCGCGCAACATCTCGCCACAACGTCAGAGTCTGCTTGTAGCGCAGCAGCACTCCGATGCGGCCGGTGACGACCAGCCGCTCACCGAGAGGGCCGCGGTAGGCCTGAACCTCGGCTCGGCCCGCCGACGAGCAGACGACGGGCCCCTTCGGCAGCAGATGCCATGGGCCTTCGCCGGCCTCGGGATGCGCGGGGTATTCGTCGTAGACCGCCAGTTCGTTGCCGACCTTCCCGGCGGCGATCAGTTCACGGTCGGAGGCGGTCTCGATTAGCGAGATCACCCCACCGCCGCGGTCGGGGTCGACACGAAGACGATAGTGGCCGTTGCCGATCTCGTTCCCGTCCAGCGGCTTCCAGTCGTCGGAGCCCAATCCCGGTGTCAGTCGGTAGGACTGCCACCCCAGCGACGGCACGTCACGCGCGAGCCAGCGGACCACCCGTCCCCCGTGTTCGACGTGGACGGGGACCTCGGCGCCGTCGGAGTCGAGCACCTGCACACCGGGGCCGACGGGCTCGTCGAACCGGGCCGTCACGATGTCACTGCGTTTGTGCGCCAACGCGTTCCAGACGACGACGCTTCCGTCTACGGCACGCGACAGCAGCGCCAGGGCGTTGTCGCGGATCGTCGTACCGAGTTCCCACGCGTCGCGCCACCCCGTCAGCAGGTCGAGGTAGACCTGATCGGATTCCGAGCCTGTGATCGCATCGTGGTGTGCGCCGTAGACGAGCTGCACCCACGCCTTGGCCAGGGTCGCCTCGGGGTACGTCGCACCGCCGAGCAGACCGGCGAACACCGCGAACTTCTCGGCGTCGAGTACCGCGTCCTCAGTCGCCCGGTTGGCCTGTTTGGTGTCGATGTACGAGACGTGGCAGCCGGTGTAGATCGGGTTCATGTCGCGCGTCTGCGGTGAGGCGTCGACCCCGCGCTCCGTGAGCTCGTCGCGCACCGCGGCGAAGAACTCGTTGGGCAACGCGCACACGAACTTCGGCCACGTGTAGCGCGCATTCCAGTCCCGGTGGATCTCGGTGACCCACTTGTTCGGCGGCGTGTAGTCGGTGCCGACGGGCAGCAGCACGTTGCGCGTGAGCGCCACCTTCTTCAGTCCCGTGAACAATTCGTACGTTGCGGCCTCAGCCTCCTCGAGCGTCGCCGCCGAATCCATCCACCACCCCGCGGCGTAGTGCGCTGGCATGTAGTGGGTGAGCAGTCCGCGCCCCGACGGAGCGATCCACTCGAACTCGCTGTTGAACTGCATGCGTTCGGGGTCGCCGCCGCCTGCCATCGGGCCCCACTGGTGGTGCGGGCCGCGCGCCCACGAGCTGGAGGTCAGCCCGGCGTCGGCGGCCATGCCCGGGAACTGGGGGTCGTGTCCGAAGGCGTCGAGCTGCCATGCGGTGGCCGGGTCGGCGCCCAGGATGTCGCGCTGAAAACCGATGCCGTGAACGAAGTTCCGGATCGTGGTTTCGGGACTGGTCAGATTCGTGTTGGGTTCGTTGTAGGTGCCACCCATGATCTCGACCCGGCCGTCGGCGATGAACCTGCGCAGGTCGGCACGCTCCTCGGGGTGGGTGTCCCAGAACGGCTTGAGGTAGTCGACCTCGGCGAGCACGAACTTGTATTCGGGTTCGCGGCGTGCCATTTCGAGATGGGCGCGTACGAGGTCGAAGCCGTTGGTCTGCCGGCAGCGCCCGGGCGGGTCTTCGGTCCACACGCTGGTATAGGCCGCCTGGGTGTTCCACCACACCGGGTCGTAGTGGAAGTGGCTGATCATGTGCATCGTCCAGCCGGGCTCGGCGACGGTGAACGCGAACCCGGTGATGCTGTCCCCCGCGATCACCCGCGCGTCGCGCTGCTCGCCGACTTTCGGATCGGTCACCACGACGGGCACCTCGCTGATGCCGTCGCCGGGACCGGCCTGCGCGCGCCCGGTCAGACCGTCGCCTTCGATGCGCACGTTCCCGCCGCCGTCGGTGTAGGCGACGCGCACCAGTTGCTGCGGCGCATGCGACGGCCCTGTGAAGAGCTCCGTCGACTCCGCGGAGATCACGTGCACCCCAGAACCCTACGGCGTCAGCGCCTCGATATGTCGATGACGAGCGCACGGTGATCCGAGATCGACAACCTCGGCGCAACGCAGCGCTCCACGCGCAACCCGTCGTCGTCGGTCAGGATGTGGTCGAGTTGTGTCTCGGGCGCGTCGGCCGGGAACGTCGGCGCTTCGCCGAGCGCACGCAGCCCGCTCAACCGCCCGGCTTTGGCCGGCGCCATGTTCAAATCGCCCATCAGCACGTGCGGGCCAGGGAAGCCGTGCAGGTCGCGCATGAGCAGGCGCAGCTGCCGCCGGTTCCAGCCGGGCACGAACGACAGGTGGGTGTTGGCGACGGTGAGCGGGCCGACGGGGGTGTCCAGCCGGGCGAGAACCGCCGCCCTGGGCTCCTCTTTGACGACCTGCACACGGTTGGGTCCCCGCAGGTACATCGGGAACTTCATCGGAATTCGCGGCAGTCGAACCACCTGCCACGCGTCGGCGGGATACCGCGACAGCAGGGCGATGCCGTAGGCGGCGGTGCCGGGTTGCTCGCCACCCGTCGCGGCCATCCACGTCGCGCCGGGCGTACCCGCGATCGCGGCGACGAACCGATGGTTCGTCGCCTCCATGGCCATGGCGGCGACGGCGGTCAGATCGGCCATTCCGGAGCGGGGCTGGTCGAGGTCGACCTCCTGCAGGGCCAGGATGTCGGGATCGATTTCCCGGATCGCGTCGACGAGCCGGTCACGGTGCACCAGCCCGTCGTGAACGCTGCGTCCGTGCAGGATGTTGAAGGTGGCCATCCGCATGGGTACTCCCATACCCGTAATGGTCCCCCGCCGATCAGGAGAAACGTGCCCGCACGAAATGACGACCTGCGCGACGCACTGAAACGTGCCGCATCGGCCCTGCGCGCCCAGGGCCCGGATTTCGCGCTGGCCGGCAGCTACGCGCTGTGGGTGTTCGGCGGTCCCGAACCCGTGCACGACGTGGACTTCGTCGTCGCCGAGCTGGACACCGAGAAGGCGGCCGCCACGCTGGAGGACGTTGGATTCAACATCGAGCGAACGCCTGAGGACTGGCTGTTCAAGGCATGCGTCGGCGATGACTTCGTCATCGACGTGCTGCACCGTCTCAACGGTGTGCCTGTCGAGGCGCAGGCGATCGAGGACGCAGCGGAGCACGACGTGTTGGCGGTCAGGATGCGGGTGCTCGCGCCGACCAGCGTCGTCACCGAGAAACTCAACGCCCTCAACGAACACAACTGTGATTTCGCGGCCTTACTGCCCGGCGTGCGCGCGGTCCGCGAACAGCTCGACTGGGACCACTTGCGAATCGCGACGAAGGACAACGACTTCGCGATGGCGTTCCTGTTCCTCGCCGATCGCCTCGACCTGACGGCTTGACGGTGGTCGAGGCTAAGTTCACTCACATGCGCTCTGGTCTGACCATCGGCGAATTCGCGACGCTGACGCGGCTGAGCGTGCGCACGTTGCGGCGCTACCACGCAGCCAAACTCCTCGAGCCGGACACCGTCGACCCGTTTACCGGTTACCGGTACTACGCGCCCGAGCAGATCCCGACCGCTCAGGTCATCCACCAGTTGCGACAGCTTGACGTGCCGCTGGCCGAGGTGGAGTCCATTCTCGCCGCCGACGATCCGCAGCGGCGAGCCGGCGTGATCGCGGGTCATCTGCAGCGCCTCGAAGCCGAGCTGGACCGCACCCAGGCGGCCGTGACCTCGTTGCGCCGGCTACTGAGTCCCGATCCCGACGAGTTCGGTATTGAGTTGAGAGCCGAACCAGCACGCACTGTCGTGGCCATCAAAGATCATGTGCAGCTCGATGATTCACTCGAGTGGTACGACTCCGCGATGGCCGAGTTGGACGCGGCGTTTCCGTCGGCGGAGCGGACGGGTCCGCCCGGCGGGCATTTCGCCAACGAATTGTTCACCGAGGGCGCCGGGACGATGGCCGTCTACCGGCCGGTTCGAGCACCCCGCCCTTCCGGCCGAATCGAGGTCGTCAAGCTGCCCGCCGCCGAACTCGCCGTGACGGTCCATCCTGGGCCGCACGATGACATCAATGTCACCTACGGTCGCCTCGGGACCTGGGTGGTTACGCACGCGCTGGCGGTGGACGGTCCCATCCACGAGGTCTACACGGTGGGGCCACGCGACACCGCCGACCCGGCACAGTGGCGCACCGAGATCGGCTGGCCGGTGTTCCGGCTCGCCCAGGCGTGACGTCCTAGCGGGGGAAATCAGCTCCGCGCGAGAGTGTTTCGCTCGATCGGATATCAGCCAGGTTCTGCTCGATGGCGGCGACCGCGGCGTCGAACCCGCCGCTGCCGAGAACAAGTCGTCGGGGCGGCGAGTCTTGGGTCATGGCCGCTATCACCGCGCGTGCGCCGCGTCGCGGATCGCCGGGCTGCACGCCGTTCTGGTCGATGAACTCTTGACGCACCTGCTCCAACATGGGTCTGTACTCGGTGATGGTCTCGGTGATCGGCTCGTCGGCGAAGCCGGCATAGGCCCGCGTGCGAAACGCTCCCGGTTCGACCGCCATCACGCGGATGCCCTGTGGTGCAACCTCTTCCCGGAGCACCTCGGTGACGGCCTCGACGGCGAACTTGGAGGCGCTGTAGTAGCCGAATCCAGTCGCGCCAAGCAGACCCGCGACCGACGATATGTTGACGATCCAGCCGCTGCCGCGGGCTCGCATACCCGGCAGAACCGCCCGGATGACCGCGAGCATGCCGAAGAAGTTCAGGTCGAACATCGCGCGCACGGCGGCCTCGTCCATGCCCTCGATCGACCCGTACCAGCCGCGGCCGGCGTTGTTGACCAGCACGTCGATCCCGCCGAAATGCTCCTCGGCCGCGCGTATCGCCTCCTGAACCTGCCCGGCATCGGTGACGTCGAGTGGGACGACGAATGCGCGTTCCCCGTAAGCCTCTGTCCACGAACGCAATTCGTCGGGACGGCGTGCGGTGAGCACGACTTGGTCGCCGATCTCGAGCGCAGCTTCGGCGAAGGCCATGCCGAACCCGCCAGGCGTGCCACCGGTGATGAACCATGTCTTCGACATCAGGGCTCGATCACCAGTCGGCTGATCAGTGCACCGTCCGTGGTGAACCGGAAATGCAGGTCGGCGACGCCACCCGGGAAGTCACCTTCCAGGTGTTGGACGACGTCGATGCGCGCCGGATCCAGCGTGGTGGCGCCGACGAAATCGGTGGTGAAGGTGTACTCGGTTCCGGCACTGTTGAGCCAGCCGCGGATCTCGTCGATGCCGCGGTAGGTGTGGCCCTCGTCGGTCACGACCGCGTCGGCGGCGAACGTCTTGATGGCCGTGGCGGCGTCTTTGGCCTCGTGCGCGGTCAGGTAGGTCGTGATGGTCGCGGGCAATTCGTCCCACGACGTCGTCATCTGTTGTTCGTCGATTCTCATGCCTCAACGGTGGGGTCTCCCGCAGGGAGAGAGTCAAGCCCTGCGGCACGGCGCAGTCGTTGCGCGACGACATCGACCGCGCGGACCACCTCGGGCGGTTCGAGAACTTCGAAGTCGTGGCCGACGGTGGCGAAGTAGAAGATCATCCGTTCGGGGTCGTCGGCGCCGGTGGTGACGATGCAGGTGTTGGGACCGTCGGGTTCGATGGTCACCGATGCCGGTGAGAAGTGTTGCGCCAAGGCCTCTTGGGCCGCGTGGAAGCGAACCCTCGCCACATAGCGGTACGGCGAGCTGCTGATCGACTTCTGGACGTATGCCGCGGCATCAGGTGCGTCGCGGGCGGTGAACGTGCTGCCGAGCGCGCGGACGTCGGCCATGCGGTCGAGTCGCAGGCTGCGCCAGTCCTGCTTGTCGCGGTCGTAGGCCAGCAGGTACCAGCGTCTGCCGGTGGTCACCAGTTGGTACGGCTCCAGGCGTCGTTGTGTCGCATTGCCGCGAATGTCGACGTAGCCGCAGCTCACGTGCTCTCGGTCGCGGCACGCGCGCGCCATCGTCATCAGGACGTCGGGTTCGACGGCTTCGGTGGAGGACGGCGAGGTCAGGGTGACGGTGGCGTCGTGCACCGCGGCGACCTGAGACCGCAGCCGCGACGGCATCACCTGATCGAGCTTGCTCAGCGCCCGCAGGGCGGACTCGCCGACGCCGGCGACCGTGCCGCCCGCCGCGAGCCGGAGGCATACGGCCATCGCGACGGCCTCGTCGGGATCGAGCAGCAACGGAGGCAATGCGGCGCCGGCGCCCAGCTGATAGCCCCCGCCGTGGCCCTTGCTGGCGTGCACCGGATAGCCCAGGTCGCGCAGTCGGTCGACGTCGCGGCGGACACTGCGGGTCGTCACGCCGAGTCGCTCGGCGAGTTCTTCGCCGGTCCATACCCGGCGCGACTGCAGCAACCCCAGAAGCTGCAGCACCCTGCTGGTCGTTTCCGCCATGTCGTCGACTCTGTCGTAGTTATAGGACCGAAACTGTCCTATATGTGATTCAGGGTAATCGTATGAACATGACGACGAACATGACCACGGAGTTGGCGTTCCAGCTCGACTTCCACTGGACGCAGGCACTGCGTCCGCGGTTGGAAGGGCTGACCGATGACGAGTACTTCTGGCAGCCGGTGCCGGACTGCTGGACCGTGCACCCGGACGGCGGGGTGGACTTCGCGTATCCCGAACCGGAGCCGGCGCCGTTCACGACGATCGCGTGGCGGCTCGCGCACGTGATCGTCGGCGTCTTCGCCGTGCGCAATCACAGCCATTTCGGCGCGCCCGAGGCGAGCTACGAGACCTGGTCGTACGCCACTGACGCCGCGACGGCGCTTGGTCAGCTCGACGAGCAGTATCGAGTGTGGGCCGAGGGTGTGCGCGGGCTGTCCGAGGATGACCTGTGGCGGCCGTGTGGTCCGGCGGAGGGGCCGTACGCCGACTATCCGATGGCCACGCTTATTCTGCACATCAACCGCGAGGTCATCCACCACGGCGCCGAAATTGCTTGTATCCGAGATCTTTACGCCCACACCACCACGAAGGGAAAGTAGCGATGCCAGGAATGCCTCCACCTGCTGCCGACGAGCGACAGACGTTGATCGAGTTCCTGCGGTTCAACCAAAACGCGTTCGTCTCGGCGGCCTACGGCTTGACCGACGAGCAGGCGCGATCGACGCCGTCTGTCAGCGCGCTGTCGGTCGGCGGACTGATCAAGCACGCCACCAACGTCCAGAAGGGTTGGGTGGGACGAGCGTCCGCGGCGCCGGACATGCCACCGCGCGACGATCGCCCGATGGAAGAGATCATGGCGGAGTATGCCGATCAGTACGTGATGCGCGACGACGAAACTCTTGCCGACCTCCTCAGCGAGCTGGCCAGGCAAAACGCCGAGACGTTACGCGTCTTCGCCGAAGCCGACCTCGATGCACCGGTTCCCGTCCCGCATGAGGTGCCGTGGTTTCCGCACGACATCGACAACTGGTCGGTGCGCTGGGTGGCCATGCATCTCATCGAGGAGCTGGCACGCCACGCCGGGCACGCCGACATCATTCGCGAAAGCATCGACAAGGCAACGATGTACGAGCTGATGGCTGCCAACGAGGGATGGCCGGAGACCGACTTCATCAAGCGGTGGAGGCCGCGCCAGGACGCCGCGACCTAGTCTCGAGGGATGCACACGCGCAGTGGGACGGCGGTCTGCGGGGAAGTCGAGCTCTATTACGAGGATCTCGGCGACTCCGCGGCTCCGCCTGTTCTGCTGATCATGGGAGTGGGCGCGCAGCTGCCGATGTGGCCGGACGGCTTTTGCGAGCAGTTGGTCAGGCGCGGCTATCGGGTCATCCGGTACGACCACCGCGACATCGGGTTGTCCACCAAGATGACCGGCCACCGCGCCGCGGGATCGGTGTATCGGCGCGTGGCGCGTTATGCGGTCGGTCGGGGTAGTGCGGTCCCGTACACGCTGGTCGATATGGCCGACGACGCGAAGGCGCTGCTGGACTTTCTGCAGATCGAGCGCGCTCACGTGGTCGGTGCGTCGATGGGCGGGATGATCGCGCAGGTGCTCGCGGGCAATCACCCCGACCGGGTGGGCTCGCTGGGCATCGTCATGTCGAGTTCGGGCAGGGCGTTCTCGGCGCTGCCGCGGTGGCGGGTCATCAAGCTGGCGTTTGGCGGACCGGGCAAGGACGCGCCGTGGGAGGACAGGCTGGCGTCGGAGGTACGCAACATCTCGATCATCAACGGCCCGAATTTCCTTCCGCCCGTTGAACAGCTGCGGCGACGGGTCGAGGATCTGCGGGCGCGCAGCGATTACCCGCAGGGCATGTTGCGGCAGTTCGACGCGATCCTGGGCACGGGGAGCTTGATTCGGTACACGCGCAGCATCGTGGCGCCGACGGTCGTGATCCACGGCTCGGAAGATCCGATGGTGCGGCCACGCAATGGGCGCAACCTGGCGCGCATCATCGACGGTGCTCGTTATGTCGTCGTCGACGGCATGGGACACGATCTGCCCGAGCCGGTTTGGCGTCCGGTCGCCGAAGCGTTGACGGAGAACTTCGCGGCCGCGGCGCCTCAGGAATAGTCGGGCGTGTCGGCCCAGAAGGCGTCGTCGTCACGACCCATGCTTCGATCGGCTTCGTCACGGAGCGCGCCGGCTCGTTTGTGGATGTGGTGCTCGGTGGAGCGCGGCATCAGCCCGGGGCCGTAGACGCCGCGCCGGAGCCGACGGACCCGGCCGCGGCGCATTTCCCATCGCAGTGCATCTGACACGGATTTCGATGCCCGTCCAGGGATCGCAAAGCCCTGGTACTCGAGGAGCTCGATCATCTCGAAGATCGACGCTGGACCGTGTATGTCGAGGTTCACCGTGAGCATGTAGCGAAGCTCGATGCCCTGCAGCACCTTTCGACGTCGCGAATCTTGGGTCTCCACGATGCGACGTTGTCAGTCGAGTCAGACACCTGCGGCGTTGCGGCAGGCACACAGGCGACGTCTGTGGATCGACTTTTCGTTGGGGATACCCCGGCTCCGGGTCTCGCGGCCTCACGGCTTGCCGGTCTCCTGGACCAATGTGCCCGTGTGCCAACCTCACAGCGACTTTCTCGCTCAACTACTACAGCCACCAGCAACGTCAGCGACTCTGTCGCTCAGAGCTTGGCACCACGACATACTCCCCAGAGGGACCTCACGTTTCCCGGCGGTATCTCACCGCGCTGGAGCGCGAGAGCCGTGCACGCCAGCCCCCTGGCACGCTGGCCCTCCCGGATCGCCAGCCGGCACCTCAGACGCGCCCTCTCCCGGACCAATGTGCCTGTGTGCCAACCTCACAGCGACTTTGTCGCTCAACTACTACAGCCACCATCAACGTCAGCGACTCTGTCGCTCTGAGCTTGGCACCACGACATACTCCCCCAGAGCGACCTCACTCCAGCTCGGCGAGGGCCTTGCGGGCCGCCTCCAGTTCGGCTTCGAGGGCGGCGACCTTGGCAGCCTGCTGGGTGCGCGCCTCCTCGATCAGCTCGTCAATCGGGGCCGAGAGATCCTCGTGCAATTCCTTCGCGGCGCGTGAGACGGCTGCGGCCGCGACCGCGAGATTCCGCGCTCGATAGGTGGTCCCCTGCTTCAGCTCGGCCCGCCATTCTCCGTCGGCAGTACCGGTAACGGTCAACGTCAGCTCCAGCGTCTTCGGCTTCTTCGCAGCCGGCTTCTTGGCGGGGGCCTTCTTCGGCTTCTCCTCGACGGGCTCTTCGACGACGGGCGGAACCACCGGCGCCGGCGTGTCGAAGTTGGTGGGCTGCGCTTCGGGTGCCAGAGTATCTAGGGACATGTGTCTTGAGTCAAGAAGGTGGCAGGGTTTTGCTGTCGAGGTAGGCCTGTTTTGG